>JBDSGZ010000163.1:0-6477 GCA_039918735.1 Ginsengibacter sp. | reverse complement strand
CGATTCTCACTGCCAAGAATGGATTCAATGCAAGCCTGGAGAAAGTCTCCACTATTCCAGTTTACAATCACGATATCTACCATTTCCTGGAAGTAAATAATTTATTTAATAGAATGACTGCTTCTATGAAAACAGCAAATTGAATCCAAAAGGAAAGTAACGAAAAATACTGATCGGCAAAAAAACTGATAATCAGCGGAAACAATAAAAGGGAATACCAAAATGAAAATCTGAAAGTCTTTTTTTCAATCGCTTTATTGAAAAGGTATGCCTGGAGAAAGCCAAGAAAAGCAACAATAAGCCACGCATAAACAATTCCAAAATCCCTGATATACGGGCTGTACATTGTGTACACATTCGTAGGATAAGGTACCAGCACAAAATCCGGAATCAAATCACTGACTTCTGCGTTTGGAATTATGTTGAGTGTTTTCGCGACTTTCAGGAAAAATCGAAGTGAATTATTCCCATTGTAATTTACAAGAAAAGGATTTTGCATTTCTTTATCCAGCGCATTTAGAGAAGCAACCATATATATGGCCGTGCCTTCAGCAGCAGGTTTCATATTCTCATAAGCCGAGCCCTCAATATTTCCACCTTTGCCATAGACCACGCCGAAAATGATAAAGACTATCATAAAAAGCGCAGCCAATCCGAACACCTTCTTTGTGGAAAATGATCGTCCATGAATAAAACGCATTCCCAGGTATACCGCCAGCACAAACAGAAAAAGTAACCTTCCAGTCATGAAGACTGCATAGATCATGGTTGAAATAAAACCAATGATTACCAGGATCCTCCCATTGAGGTTCTGCTTTTTTAGAGAGGACTGTAAGACGAAGGCAAACACCACAAGAGAAAAAGCAAAAAGGTATTTTAAGGGTCCAATATCTTCATCACCATACAATAGTTCGCTCCTTAGGCCAACAAAAAAATTATCAATATTTGACGCGATAAATATCCTGTAAGATGCTTGCAGAAAAAAAGGTAATCCTGCAACAACTATCGCCAGCAATATATACAAGAGCCTGTTACTTATTTTGTTTTCACCAGTGCTGATTTCCAAAGCTGGCATTTCAGTTACAAGCGATCCTTTCTGAAACATGATCGTCTCAATAAAAGCGCCTAAACTGAAAGACAATGCACCGATAAAAAAAACCAGGTAGGTGGTGATGGAAAGCGGAGGCAATTCATCAAGAACGGTAAAGCTAAAGAACAGGTGAGCAGAAATGACAACCAACCAAACCAACGAAAACAATACCGCCGGATGCAGTATTCTTTTTCTCATCAATTTATAGTTCAGTAAGAACAATAAACAATGCAAAAAGATGAAGGTTAACGCGACTAATATGTTATCAATTGATACTTGTCTCATGTTAGAAATACAAGCTACAATTTTACCTGCTTAATTTTAAGCGATTTTGAAATTGCAACCAGCTCAGAGAATGACACCAGGCACAAGTAAATGAAGGCTGACAATAAAAACCCCATGGGATAAAGGAGTTGGTTGTCGTAGTTCCTGAACGTGATGTAAAAAACAATTTGTACCACGAAAGCAATGAACACCATGGCAAGCAGATAGAGACTTCGCAATTTAAGTTCAAAGCGCTTTTGAACTAATATTGCGATCTGCCAGATAAAAGTACCTGCTATAACGAGAAAGCCCATCAAACGAAAACTGAAAGTGTCGGGAGTCTTTAAAATTCTTAAGACAAAAGCCGCTCCAAACAGCCAGTAGGCTGCGCTTGCAACGACAAATCCACCAAATTCAAACATTATTATTCTCTTCAAAAGCCTTCGTATTTCTTTTATGTTTCCACTTGAATAAGCGGTTGTCAAAATGGGGAACAGAGAAGTTACAATCGGGGAAATGAGGAGAATAATTCCTTTGGACAATAAGTCGAAGATCGCCTGGTAATTACCCTGTACCTCACCTCCAAATTTGTGAAGTATAAATATTTTATCTACATAAGAAAGAAGATAAGAAAAGACAAACCACAATGAAAGAGGCGCGCCATAGTTGAAAAATTTTCTGAAGAACCCTTTCGTTATTTCGATTCCTGGCGAATCTTTTTTCGCAATGCGGAAGAAGATCCGTGCCTGCCTGATCAGGTACAATAGCGAAAGCGAATAAGAAACGATCACCGCAAAAAATAAAGAATACAAGTAACTCAATCCCGGAACTTGCAATAAAGCTATCGCAACTCCTACATAGGAAACGATCCTTATCAGCTCCGAAAGAATCACTTTTTTAGAGAGAAAGCTTGATTGAATTACCGGGAGAATAGTGAATTGGATAGAAACAACAAACAAAACCAACGCACACAAGGAGGCCAAAATAACGTCGTGGCTGACAGCCCAAACAATTAAAAAAGCGGGAATAAAAAAGATAGCCTGTGTGCGCCCGGATAAGATTAATGCTGTCTTTGAAAAAACTTGTTTATCGGCGCTACCCGGATAAAAGAGCAGGATGCTTTGGGCAATCCATCCCGACAGGATGGAAGTAACGATAAGCATTGCGTTAAACCAGATTGAAAAATTTCCATACCCTTTGGCGCCCAGCAAATGCTTAAAAAGCGGAATCGAAACGCCGGAGATAAAAGCCGGTAAAATGATACTTACCAGGTAGTTAAAATAATCCTTTTTAAATTTTGAAAATAAATCCATTACCTGATGAATCTAACTATGAATAATGGATGTCTTGCTGCAACCTGGTCATCGGACGATGTCATATAGTTATTTGGATGAGTAATTTGAAGGGTCAATTCCGGAATGCCCACCGTATTCCCAGCAACAAAAGCAGTAATACTTCTGCGAAAAAAGCAAATAGTATAGCAGACTTTAATTTCCCGGTTTTTATTTTTTCCATAGGGTAGGCGGCGGGGTCAATGATCTGCATTAACGGTATTTGATTTAAATATTGAAACCTGGCAAGCTCGAGGTTTTTAAACATTTCTCCATAGGCTCCCCCGTAGGCCTGGATGTTAGCCTGTTGTTTCAATACCGGCACCTCTGCTGCAGAAAAAGCCGGGTTTACATTTACGTCCTGGATCTTTGCCCTGCTTTCCAGGCTTGAGCTCAGGTTTCCACGCATCGAGGCCACCCTTTCTTCAAGGATATCAAGTGTTTCTTTCGCTTTTTTAGTTTTGATCTCAACATAAAAGTCGTTCGTTTTACTTACCATTTTTGACGTAAAATCCCTGGTAAATCTTTCGTCAGGACTCATCACCCGCACTTCATAAATGCTGAGCTTGCGATCTGGCCTCTGGGCGACGATATTATTTTTGGAAAAATTCATTGCGGTGGAAAAGAGCAGACTATCCTGGCTGTAAGAAAACGTTTCTCTTTGTTTTCCCACAGGGAAATGGATGTCTTTAATTTTTGTATTATTCTCCCTTTGACCGGATATTTCAAGATAATATTCGATGAAAGTGTAGGGCTTGTTGCTAAATGTATCGACAGATAAAAACACACCTTCAAGCATCCTGCGACTCTTCATAATGTCCAGAATATTATCTCCGGCAAAAATGTCTTTTCCGCTTCCCATATTGAAGCCAAATTGGGATGCAAGATTTAAAATGTTTCCTACTCCTCCTCCATTGCCTTCATCCAAAGCAAAGGTTAGACGGCTCCGGAAATTTACTTTTTTCGTACTTGCATAAAAGATGCCTGCAAGTCCTGCTATGATACCAACGATAAGAAAGATCCACCATTTTTTTATCAGAAAGTGCCAGATAGTGCATACCTCGCGAAAAATAAAAATTCTCTCTTCTCTTACCGCGTTGATATCATTGTCTGTTACAGCCATAAGAAGCTTGCTTTATTTAGTAGCAGTTATAAACACATTGGCAACAATGCCTAAAGCAGAAACAATCAGCGCCCATTCACCGGGACCAAATCTTGCACGATTGCTTTTAAGTTTTTGAGGAACATATATTTCTGATCGTGCGCTCACAGAAGGATAAGATTTAAACCAAAGAAAGTGCTTAACCGATGCGGCCTTGCCATCGGGATTTATAACTAATGCACCTGTCTTGCGTGCGAAAGGTGTGAAGCTGCCGGCCTGCTCCACATAATATTTTAGCGTTTTATTCTCCTTGTATGGCACGATGGTCGGGAAGTAAACTTCGCCAGAAATTTTTACAAGGTTACTGCTTCTTTCAATGGTCAATACATCACCTTCTGACAGGGTAAGATTTTCTGAACTGGAAGGATTAGCGAATGCTTCCGCAAGATCTATGCTGATCAAATCGTAGGTCTTATACAGTTCATCTCTCAATCTGGGATTCTGACTGAGGCTATCGCTACTAATATTAAGAATTCTTTGAAAAAGCTTTTCTCTCTCCTGAATGGTGAGACTTGATTTTATACTTCTGCGTATAGTGATCGAAGTGCTGTCTGCTGATGCCTTAAATCCACCGGCTCTTCCCAATACGTCTGTAATTCGTTCTCCGCTATTTTCCAGGCCGTACCTGCCGGGACTTTTTATTTCACCCAACAACAGCACACTCCTTTGTTTGGTATAGCCTGGCAAAGTTTTTACAATCACCATGTCGTAGGGGTGCAGCTCCATATCGTTAGGCAATCCGCTTTCTCCGGTGAGATCAATATTGAAAATCTTGCTCTCGTTGTGGTTTGCCTGGTCAATTATCGCATTCTTAATTCTCCTGGAAATTTCTATGTTGGTCGAGTCACCTGATTCCGTCAGCCCACCCACCGAAAGAAATAGATCACGCAACGTAAAATTCTCTCTCCATGGAACAACTCCAGGTTGTCTTACGTTTCCCTCTACTGAAATATAGTTGCTGCTATTAAACTCAAAAATAGAATGAATGGACAGCGAATCGTCTTTTTGCAACAAAACATTCCTTTGGTTTTTTATAACTGAATCAAGATCGATAGAGAGAGTTGTTGGCATTTTGTTTTCAAAATACCTGAAAATCGATGCTCGCTTTGTATAAGCGTCCACTGTTAGCCCTCCAGCTTTTTCTATCAATCCTTTCACAGAAAGTCCCTGTGTAAGTTGGTAAGGGCCGGGTCTCATAACGGAGCCCGATACAACAATGCGGTTCTCAAATTCTTCCTGCAATTTCCCAACGATATATTCGTCACTACCATTTGCCTGAAAACTACTAAAGTCAGGAGAAGAAAGGTCCACAATCTTTCGTTCCTGGTCTGAGATCCGGATCACGGTGACTGCGCCCCTGTAGGCATTGTCGGTAAAACCACCGCAATAGGTGAGTAAATCCTTGAACGTTTCCCCATCCAGCATTTCAAACTTTCCTTCTCTCTTCACTCTTCCTTTGATCATCACCCGATTTTTATAATAGGGAATTCGAACTACATCTCCTTCCTGCAGAATGATATTGTCCTTTTGATTTCCTTCTACCAGGAAATCATATAAATCGGCTGTTCGTTTAACATTATTTCCCCTGACAACCTCTATGCTGCGATAACTTCCCATCGGCGTAGGCCCTCCGCATAGATAAAGGATGTTGTAAAGGGTGGTTAGGGACGAAACTGTAAATGAGCCAGGTTTCTTAGCCTGACCGATCACGGTTACACGAATACTCCTGATTTTACCCAAAGAAATTTGCACTTTTGTTTGGCCCGTATTGATAGCCTTGTAGATGGTAGATGCAAGTTTCGATTTTATCTTTCCTGTAGCCTCTTCGAGTGAAAGCCCACTTACAAATACAGGCCCCACGTTAGGAATGTAAACCTCTCCCAATTCACTAACCTTGAGATTGTATTTCTTTTCGCTGTATCCATAAATGGAGACCACAATCTCATCGTCGGGACCTAAAATATATCCTGCGGGCGCGGGAATTCTGAGGTTAGGCTCAAACACTAAACTGTTATTAGTAAAAAGCTCAGAACCGAAAATTGATTCGTCGTTCTTAAACTTCTGCATAGGAACACGCGATTCCGTCGTGTCATACCGCAGAGGAAGGTCAGTTGTATCGTTAGCAAACTGCGAAGTCTTTCTATCTCCAACTGCTTTTGACTTATCTAAATATTGAAGTCTTGTCCGAAGTTTTTCAATTTCACCTGCCGGGAGCCCTTTCTGACCAACAATTTTTAAAAGCTGTGATTCAGTAAGTCCATTTTCGATCGCCTTACTATACATGGCGTTGATTTCATTGTCTGAATAATCGTCAATGTTGACTGAACTTAAATCCTCCTGGCTTAATATATTGATCTGTGCATTCGCTCGGATAGAACAAATAAATAAGAGAAATAAAACTGATAGAAAAATCCCAGCTTTTTTCATTGATTTTCGTGCTTTAATCGCTTTGTTTACCTTACCAGGATACCAGCTTAAATTGCGTGCGAAGTTATAATTTTTTTCCTTACACCTTTTCTGCTGAAAAATACAATATCTCATTCATTTTCACCAGGAAGTTGCTGTTCCTTTCTACAAACAAAACTTTAAATTTGGGTGTACCATTCATTGACATAAATGAAAACATTCTT
>JBDSGZ010000162.1:0-5224 GCA_039918735.1 Ginsengibacter sp. | reverse complement strand
ACAGCAAGCCCTTTGCTTTCAATTTCTTTCCGGTTAATGTCTGGCACTGGCACCTGCGCAGGGTGGCCGGATAATAATAGATCCATATTGTCTTCCGGCCCCGCAGGCCCCATTTTTTTGGGAGTGTGGCAATCATTACAACCTCCAATAGCAACAATATGTTTCCCCCAGTCTACCTGGTTATCAAAACCGCCATAAGTTGGAGCCGATGTCGTCACTTGGATTGAATCTTTTGTTATGTCTGTTTTGGCTGATTGTTCCTGGTTGCACCTGGAAGCAACAAAACTTATAATAATAAAGAAGGAGACAGTTAAAAACTTTTTCATCATTGTTTTTTTAAAAGTTTAAAATAAATGATGTTTTCAAGTCAGCAAATGAATCAACGAATGGTAGGAATTCTTATAGGAAAGAGAAAGCCAATTGGCTAAGGATTTTAAAACTAAGATTTTTTTGAATAAAAATCAGAAAGATCTTAAACTAAAGAAAAATGAAATGATATTTTTTGGGGAGCAATAATAGGAGTGGTGGCCAAAAACTTCTTCAATCATCATAGAAGTAAAAGTCAGGGTTCGGGCTAATTGACTTTCAATCTTATTGTCATGTAATAAGTAAAAATCATGGCGATTGATTTAGAAAGTGCATCGTAATTGCGAAAGAGTGTCGTGCACTAAATTTCCTTTTGCAACGCCTCCAATACAAGTTGTTGGAAGACAACATTGGGTTCCGTGCCTTGCATCGTCCAGGTCATGTGCCAATGCCTTACTTTTTTTTCCTGCAGGCGCGGACGATTGTTTGTGAAGAAAACCGCTTTGTTCCGGGTGATCACCTTATAGGTTTCGTTGTCGCTGCTGGCTTCTACCTGGACCACATAGTACCGGTATTGTTTGCAGGCATAGTTGATATTGATGTAGAAACTTTTCATTTATTAGATAACTTGATAGCAAAAGAATTTATTGTTTCAGAGAAGAGTTTTTTTTCAAAATGGCTTGTTTGAAAGCAATCTATGAGGTCTTGTCACCAGAAATCCTGGAGTCAATCAGGTGGTAGGTTCCTGGAAAGTTTCCCGGAAAAAAGAATTTATTTTGCCGGGTAAAACAGAACTTGAATATCTTGTCTTCCAAAGGAAATTGGATGCCTGTTTTCAGAATGCATATTGTTCGAAAGATTTTATTGCTCCCTGCAGGATTCAACATTTAATCTACTAAATATGAAGAATCAATTTACATTGGCTGATAAAGTAATTGTTGTAACAGGTGGCACCGGTATCCTGGGCGAGGCGTTTGTAAATGGAATCGCTGACGCAGGAGGAACCGTGGGTGTTCTTGGCAGAAATGAAAAGGTCGCGACTGAAAGAGTCTCTGCCATAACTCAAAAAGGCGGCAAGGCAATCGGACTAATTGCCGATGTGACCAGTGAGGCACAACTGGAAGCAGCGAGGAATAAAATGTTAGCTGCGTTCGGAAAGATAGACGGACTGGTAAATGGAGCAGGTGGAAACATTTCCGGGGCAGTGGTTCAACCCGGCGACGATCTTTTTAAACTAAACCTAACCGCGCTGCACGAGGTGATGGAATTAAATTTATTCGGCAGTATCCTTCCTACACAAATTTTTGGAGAAGCAATACGGGACAACGGGTCTGGTAGTATTGTAAACATTTCTTCGATGGCTCCTCAGTTGGTCTTAACGAAAGTATTGGGATATAGTGTATCAAAAAGCGCGATCGATTCTTACACCCGGTGGTTTGCAGTGGAACTTGGAAAACGGTACGGAGATAAAATCAGGATGAACGCCATCGCTCCCGGATTTTTTCTGACAGAACAAAACAAAAGCCTTCTCACAAATGAAAATGGAAGCCTTACTGAGAGAGGCAATCTCGTGATTAAAAAGACACCCTTTGGCCGCTTTGGCGATGCGTCGGAGTTGATCGGTGCATTGGTTTGGCTTTTGGGCGATGAATCGAAATTTGTTACTGGCACAGTGGTGAATGTTGATGGTGGATTTTCCATATTTAGCGGCGTATAAAATATTGAATGATGAAGTATAAGATGAAACAAACATGGCGCTGGTTCGGCCCAACCGATCCAGTGAGCCTGCAGGACGTAAAGCAAACAGGTGCCACTGGCATAGTGACCGCACTACATCACATTCCTCATGGCGAGGTATGGACTGTCGATGAAATCACCAAGAGAAAAGCCGAGATTGAGAAGGCGGGTCTTGAATGGTCGGTGGTAGAAAGTATTACGGTGCATGAAAATATAAAAACAAGAACCGGGGCTTATAAAGAATACATTGAAAAATACAAGACTTCCGTCCGAAACGTGGCTGCTTGCGGAATTCCGGTGATCACCTACAATTTTATGCCGGTGAATGACTGGACACGGACTTCGCTGAATTATAAAATGCCCGATGACTCTTTGGCTTTATATTTTAACTGGGTCGATCTTGCTGTTTTCGATATTTATATTTTAAAAAGAAAAAATGCAGAGGCTTCCTATTCTGAAAATGTTGTAGCACAGGCAGCATCACGATATAAGAATTATTCTGATAAAGAACTGGAGACACTTGCCGGCGTTGTGATGTTTGGAATCCCGGGAGAAAAGAAAATATCCACGGAGAACATGCTACAAAAACTGGAATTGTATAAAGATATTGACGCGAATGCTTTGCGTGAAAACCTTTGTTTCTTTCAAAAAGAAATAAGCTCAGTGGCGGAGGAATGTGGAGTAAAGCTCGCAATTCATCCCGACGATCCGCCTTTCCCAATTTTAGGTTTACCGAGAATTGTAAGCAATATGGAGGACTATGAATTTTTCTTAAACAAAGTAAACAATGCTTCCAATGGTGTTTGCTTCTGCACCGGCTCGCTCGGTGCGTCAAAAGAAAATAGACTAACGGAAATGGTTAATGCCTTTGGTGAAAAAATCCATTTTGTCCACCTGAGAAATGTAAGGAAAGATGAAGAGGGTAATTTCTTTGAAGCTGATCACCTGGATGGAGATAACGACATGTATTCAATTATGAAAGAATTGTTGATGCTTCAGCAAGCCGTAAAAACACCGATTCCTTTCAGGCCGGATCATGGACATCAAATGCTTGATGATCTGAACAAGGTTACCAATCCTGGATATTCTGCTATCGGGAGACTTAGAGGCCTGGCCGAATTGAGAGGTTTGGAGGAAGGTATTATAAATGCATTTTAAAAAATACCAGGAACGCAACTCGAAATTATTTTCCATGTTTAAAACGGGTCAATGAAAAAACTTATTATTCTTCTATTTCTTTTTTTCATAACATCCTATTCTTTTTCTCAAAAGATCTCCTGGACTGTGAAGCCTGGCAAAATACAAACAACCTGGGCTGACAGTGTTGATCCTTTAAAAGTATTACCTGATTATCCACGTCCACAAATGGTGCGGCCTAACTGGTCAAATTTGAATGGTCTGTGGCAGTATAGTATTCTTCCTTCCCCTGCAGGAGATGTGATTCCTCAGTCATTTACAGGAAATATCTTAGTTCCATTTGCTGTTGAGTCCGCACTTTCAGGTGTTGGGAAGACAGTTGGAAAAGATAGTATTCTGTGGTACCAAACTACCTTTAATGTTCCTCAGAAAAGAAAAGGCAGCAGGTTGCTGCTCCATTTCGGCGCTGTTGATTGGAGGAGTACTGTGTATGTGAATGGAAAAAAAGTTGGTTTTCATCAGGGAGGTTATGACCCCTTTACGGTTGATGTTACAGAAGGTTTAGTGAAAGGCTCCAAACAACAACTTGCGGTGAGTGTTTGGGATCCAACCGATGAAGGCCCTCAGCCACATGGCAAGCAGGTTAAACATCCCGATGGTATCTGGTACACATCCGTTACCGGTATTTGGCAAACAGTTTGGATGGAAGTGGTACCCGAAACTTACATTACCTCTACCAGGAACACGCCGGACATTGATCATGAAAATATAGCGGTCGTTGCTTCCGTTGAGAATCTTCAACCAGGTGATGAAGTAACGATATCAGCATGGAGGGGTGATCAAAAGATTGCTGAGAAGTCGGGCACGGATACCGCAGCAACTCTTATGATAAGTGATCCCGTTTTGTGGTCGCCATCAAATCCATTTTTGTACGATTTAAAAGTTTCAGTCAAAAGAAATAATAAAATTATCGATGAAATAAAAGGCTACTTCGCCATGCGAAAAATTTCTACTCAGCCTGATGAAAACGGAATCCAAAGGATGATGCTGAACAATAAATTCGTCTTTGAATTCGGGCCTCTCGACCAGGGTTGGTGGCCTGATGGGCTGTACACTGCACCAACGGATGGAGCATTGAAATCCGACGTGGAGAAATTGAAAGACATGGGTTTCAATATGATTCGCAAACACGTAAAAGTGGAACCTGCACGCTGGTATTTTCATTGTGATAAAATAGGGATGTTGGTTTGGCAAGACATGCCCAGCGGGGATTTGGGCAATCGCTGGGAATCGCATCCCGGAATTTTGGGGAAGCAAACCGAGAGAGATCGCACGCCAGAAAGTGAACACTATTACCGCACAGAGTGGAATGCAATTATAAACTCATTGTACAATTTCCCATGCATCGTGGTTTGGGTTCCGTTCAATGAAGCGTGGGGACAGTTTAAAACTGTTGAGATAACAAATTGGACCAAGCAAAAGGATCCATCGCGGCTAGTAAACAGTGCAAGTGGCGGAAATTATTATGAAGTGGGCGATATTCTTGACCTGCACAATTACCCCGATCCTGAAATGCCGAAAGCGGAAATTTTTGGATCGAAAATGACGTTGGCTTTGGGTGAATATGGAGGGCTCGGCTTGCCTGTGGATGGTCACACCTGGGAGAAAAAGAATTGGGGATACCAGACTTTTAAAAGCAATGACAGCTTGTTTCAAAAATATCATTCCATGACTTTACGTCTCGCTGAATTAATCAGGGAAGGCTTGTCTGCCGCGATCTACACTCAAACGACAGATGTTGAGACAGAGGTGAATGGTTTCATGACTTACGATAGAAAAGTAATAAAAATGCCCATCGATAAATTAAAGGCTTCGAATGAAAAGCTTTATAATATTTCTATCAGCGCGAATAAATAAATAGTTGACCCTTAAAAACTCTTTTTAGAAATTAAAGTAAAAGAATTTTGAGGTAACAGACAATTTTGAAGGACATAAATCAGACGAATAAAAAAGTCAAAAAACATCTGCTTATAGATGTTCATCA
>JBDSGZ010000161.1:0-7571 GCA_039918735.1 Ginsengibacter sp. | reverse complement strand
GTCCTGGACGGAGAGAAAAAGTATCAAATTATTTCTGTAAGGGCGAACGGCGTTACAGTAGAAGGTTTCAAATTAATTCACTCTGGCATTTCAAGTCTTGACGATATAAGTGGAATAAAAATTTATGAGCGCAGAGATGTCACCATAAGGAATAATATTCTTGAGGATACTTTTTTTGGTATTTACGTACAATCCGGTGCTCACTGCACGATCGAAAACAACATTCTTACCGCAAAGGAAGTGGAAGAACAACAAAGCGGCAACGGCATTCATTGCTGGAAGAGTGACAGTTTGAAAATCATCAATAACAAGATCACAGGACATCGCGACGGTATTTATTTTGAATTCGTAAAGAATTCCGTGATATGGCGGAACAGTTCGGTGAATAATATTCGTTACGGACTGCACTTCATGTTTTCCAATGACGATATCTACGTCGCAAATATTTTTAGAAATAATGGTTCGGGAGTCTCCGTCATGTTTTCTAACAGGATAAAAATGTTCAGTAATTTCTTTGAAGAAAACTGGGGCGATGCTTCACATGGAATCTTACTCAAGGAGATTGCCGATGGTTATATGCAAGGGAATTATTTCTCAAAAAATACAAGTGCTATTTTTATGGAAGGTGCCAGCCGTTTCATTATGAAGTACAATGCCTTCGTAAATAATGGATGGGCTTTAAAAATTCAGGCAAGCTCTTCGGGAGTTATTTTAGAAAATAATAATTTTATCGGGAATACATTCGACGTGGGAACAAACGGATCCCTGGTTCAAAACACTTTCACGCATAATTATTGGGATAAATATGACGGCTACGATCTTAATAAAGACGGTGTGGGAGATATTCCATACAGGCCTGTAAGCATGTATTCCATGATCGTGGAAAAATATCCGCCAGCCATGATTTTGTTCAGAAGTTTTATAACATCCCTGTTGGATAAAACCGAAAAGATTTTGCCAACGCTGACGCCTGAAAATCTAAAAGATGATGCACCTTTGATGAAAAAGGCATTTTAATTAAACAGAGAAAGTCTAAATCCCGCACTGTGGAAATATATGAAACCGGACCCTATGATTATTGCAAACAATGTGAGTAAATCGTTTGGCAAACTAAAAGCCCTGGATAATGTTTCTACCACATGCAATAAAGGTGAATGCATTGCACTAATCGGCCCAAACGGAAGTGGTAAAACAACGCTGATCAAATGCATATTGGGCATGGTGGTTCCTGATAATGGATTCATCTCATTCAAGGAAAGTAATATTCTGCGTCAATGGAAGTACAGGGAAGAAATTGGATACATGCCGCAAATCGGGCGATATCCTGATAACATGACTATCGGGCAGGTAATCGATATGATGAAGGATATCAGGAACAATAAGGCAGGAATGGATGAAGACCTTATAAGCGCCTTCGGATTAAAAGATTTATACAGCAAACGAATGAGAACGCTGTCTGGTGGCACCAGGCAAAAGGTGAGCGCTGCACTGGCTTTTTTGTTTAACCCGCAGGTGCTCATACTTGATGAGCCTACCGCAGGACTCGATCCTGTAGCTTCAGAGATTCTTAAGGAAAAAATTACACTGGAAAAAGAAAAAGGCAAACTCGTGCTGATCACCTCTCATGTGTTAAGCGAATTGGATGACCTTGTTACGAGGGTAATATATATGCAGGAAGGGAAACTAATCTTTCACAAAAGTATTGAAGCATTGCGCGAAGATACCGGCGAAGCGAAATTATCTAAAGCAATTGCTCACGTAATGACAAGAATATAGAAATGAAAAAGATAATAAAATATGTGATCAGCGACATCCTGCGTAATAAGATTGTGCTGGTCTATACCATTTTTTTACTGGTTGCTTCTTTGAGTGTTTTTAGTCTTGAAGACAACAGTAGCAAGGGTTTGCTGAGCCTGTTGAATATAATTTTAATCATCGTCCCTTTGGTGAGTATTATTTTTTCCACTATTTATGTGTACAACAGTGCAGAGTTTATAGAGCTGCTCGTGAGTCAGCCTTTAAAAAGAAAATCCATCTGGCTCAGTTTATTTGCTGGGTTGTCGATTTCGCTCTCCATCGCATTTTTTATTGCGGCCGGCATACCGGTGCTCATTTACCAGGCGAACAGTATTGGAATTACAATGATTGTTACAGGAATATTGCTCACCATAATTTTTGTAGCAATAGCGATGTTGGCTACGGTGAAGACAAGAGATAAAGCAAAGGGCATTGGTGCAGCGATCATGCTGTGGCTGTACTTTTCTTTATTGTTTGACGGACTCGTATTATTTATCCTTTTCCAGTTTGCCGATTACCCGATGGAGAAACCGATGATTGGTTTGAGTGCACTAAACCCGATTGACCTCAGCCGGATCGTTATTTTGCTTCAGTTGGATGTATCTGCAATGATGGGCTATACCGGTGCCGTGTTCAAAGACTTTTTCGGTACTCTTCCGGGAATGATATTTTCCTCCGTGACATTGTTGCTTTGGATTTTAATTCCGGTGTGGTATTCCACCAGGAAATTCAACACAAAAGATTTGTAAAATTCTGCGTTCATTCCTGGTGGATCACCGGCAAAAGCGGATTAGTATTCCGAACTCTTTATTATTGAGCTGGTGGTAACAATACGCCGTCAATAACATATACGAGTCCGTTAGAAGCTGGAACCTCACCGGTTATTAGCGCATTGTTTACCATAATTTTATCACCATCTTTTTTGATCGTGATATTACCTCCATTTACCTGCCCGATCACCTGCCCATCTATAAAGTTCTCTTTTTTGAAAACACCCAACGATACATGGTATTGCAATATATCTGTGAGCTTATCTTTGTTTTCGGGCTTAAGAAGATCTTCCACAGTCCCGACGGGTAGTTTATCAAAAGCTGCATTGGTAGGAGCAAACACAGTGAACGGTCCTGCATTACTTAAAGCATCTACAAGTCCGGCAGCTTGAACGGCCGCTACGAGAGTTGTGTGATCCTTGCTTCCAACGGCGACCTGCACAACATTTTTTTGAGACTGGTCATCTTTCACGCCTGACTGCCCGGCGCCGGTTGTTGCTGTTGCAGGTTCTGAACTAGCATCGGTTTGCTCCTGTGTACTACTGTTGCATCCTGTGAGGACGAAACAAGAAAGAAGTATTGACACTGAAAAAATCTTGATCATAGAATTAAAGTTTTAATAAAATAATTTCTTCAAAAATGATCGCTTCCTGTGTTATAATTTATGATTTCAATCATACTCATTTATGTTCCTTGGCAGCCTCATTTGCTTTTGTGAAAGTGTTTGCAGAAACTGCTCTGCCAAAAAGGAGAACGTCAGTTGCGAATGTTCTTCCGCGAAATAGAAGTGAATCGTAAAAAGTGGAAACACTTTGTTCTATAATATGGAACTTCTGTACAGGACGCCTACATGCAGACCTCTATCTCCGGATGGAAAATGTTTTGTATTTAGCTCAGGCAAATTTGAGTTTGTCCCGACAATGCGTTAATGGTAAGATTTTTGTGAATTGATTGGCGCTGTAATTTAATTTCCACAATTTTTCTCACTCACCAAAATTTTAAAAACTAATAGAATGAAAAAGACGATTCAAAAGTTTCAGAGCAATATGCCGGGCATGGTAAAAATTTTAATGTTACTGACTTTTGTTTCCTTGTTCGCGACTTGTAAGCAGAAAGGAACTTCAGTGTTGAATGAAAAATATACTGGAGATGGGGACGATCTAAAACGTGAAGTCCAGGTGATGGTTGCTCCACCAATGCTTCCAAAATTTGACCAGGTAGCCAATGGAGATCCAAAGGTGATACAGGTTACATTCAACGTCGAGGAGAAAAAAATGGAAGTCGCGCCCGGCGATTCAATATGGGCCTTCACGTTCAACGGAACTATCCCGGGTCCAATAATTGTCGCTCATCAAAACGATTTTATAGAACTCACCTTAAAGAATCCTGCTACCAATACACAGACACACAATATAGATTTTCATGCATCCACAGGGGCTATGGGAGGCGGTGACATCTCCCTCGTGAATCCGGGCGAAGAGGTTACTTTCAGATTTCGTTGTACAAGGCCCGGTGTGTTTGTTTACCATTGTGCACCGGGAGGAAAAATGGTTCCCATTCATGTCGTTTCGGGAATGAATGGTGCTATCATGGTTCTTCCGAGAGAAGGCTTGAGCGATGAGAATGGAGATCCTGTAAAATTCGACAGGGCATATTACATAGCTGAGCAGGATTTTTATTTACCCAGAGATGAAAATGGAAAAATTAAAAATATAGCAACGCCTCAGCAAAGCATCCAGGAAATGGCGGATGCAGTGAAGACCCTGATGCCCACAAATATTGTGTTCAATGGAAAGGAAGGCGCATTATTAGGCCCTAATGCATTGAAGGCTCAGGTTGGCGAAAACGTTTTATTTATTACTTCGCAGGCCAACAGGGATACCCGTATTCATCTTATTGGCGGTCACGCTGATCTGTACTGGCCTGGAGGAAAATTTAGAAATAGACCTTTGGTGGATTTTGAAACTTGGGCTGTTCCCGCTGGTTCCGCGGCCGCGGCACTTTACAAATTCCGTGAGCCAGGAACGTATGTACTCGTTAACCACAATCTTATTGAAGCTTTTATGTATGGTGCACTTGCACAAGTAAAGGTTTCGGGAGACTGGGACAGCACTTTGATGAAGCAAATTCATAAGCCTGCAATGGTGAAATAGTTGTTGGGAAGAAATACGTTAGATACAATATCTCAAAAATGATAATGCGATTCAAATTTTGATTTTGAATCGCATTATCATTTTAGTCTTAAGTAATATTAGGCGATTGCCTCTGCTGCAACTCTTGCCGCTGCTTCCTTGTCTTCTTTGTGCTTCTGATAAAACCCTTTACGACTAAAATAAATGATTGTAAATACCACCAATAGTATAGCCGGCATTATTGCAACTTTCATAAAAGTACTTGATCCGGCAAATGCATCAGCGACTGCCGCTGTAGCGCCGCCAGCAAGGGAATCAGCCCGGAAACTATCATACCAGTGACCCATTATCGGAACAACGAGGGCGGTAGAAAACATCCCTGCTCCACCCATTATTGAAAGGCCGAGGGCGCCGGTGTTGGGTAAATATTCTGCAACAAAACCTAACATGGTTGGCCAGAAAAAACACACGCCAACAGCGAAAACAAAAGCGGCTGCAAATGCAGCAGGCCCACTTACGATGCTTAATAATATGAGTCCAATCCCTGCGAAGAGAGAAGATAAGATCAGCATCCCATTGGGATTCAGGCGATGCACCACGGGGCCTGCGAAAGAACGTCCTACTGCCATCAATCCATTGATAAAAACAAGGATCAATATTCCTGAAACATTGGCACCCTGCAACAATGCAACGATCCATGTATTCGTTCCCAACTCTGTTGCTCCGGTCATAAACATGCACACCACCATAATCAGGAATAAAGGTTTTAAGCAGGCAGAAAACATTTGTTTGGTGCTTACGCCACTGGTGACTCTTTCTGTTTGAGGAAATTTTAATTTCAAAAACATATAGCCGTAAATGATAGCGGGAATAAAAAGTGTAGCAATTAATATGCGCCAGTCGATGTGCATTTTGTCAATCATAACATAGGAAAGCAATCCGCCAACAACAATTCCTCCCGGGAACCACACATGAAAACGATTGAGCATGGTGGTTTTATTTTGAGGATATAATGTCACGGTCAATGGGTTACAAGCAGCTTCTACCATTCCATTACCAACGCCAATAAAAACCGTTCCGATAAAAAGCATCGTTGCATCCTTTGCGACCAGGTACATGACTATCCCGGCTACGTGCCCAATCAGGGCTAACACCAGCAATCGCTTCATCCCAATAATGTCGCAAAGCGGGCCGCCGAAGACCATTGCGAGTGTAAAGCCCCAAAATGCAGGACTGAATATCCAGCCGAGCTGTTCTTTTGTCAAATGAAATTCCGAACTCCAGATGCCTTCAAGAGACGCCCTGAATGCAAAGGTCATCGCCGTTAATATAAGGGCAATGCGGCTTGCAAGAAATAACTGTTTGCGATCGATAGTAGTGTCCATTTAGTGTTGGTTTTAATTGTTTTGAAATTTTTTTTGAAATCAGGGATGGAATAACCATAGCAATGATTCTTAGCGATCGCAGTAGGTTGTTGAAGAATATAAAAAAAATTTGACCCTGGATGAATCATTTACAAGAATCGTTATGAAGGCTAAAAATAGTATTTTTTTTGAAAGATCGAACTCGTATCTCCGCTTTAAATCAAACGGGTAAAATTTTATTCTCATTAATTTTTTAGCTTTACCCGTATGCACACAGCGCAGCACACTTACGCTAAACCCATTCAGTAATTTTCATCACAAACAGTTATCTAAATTAAAACTATATGGAACGAAGAAATTTTATGCGGAATTCATTTTTGGCGGGGGCCGGAATGCTGGCTGCAACAAACTTTTCTGCATTAAACAAGGCAAAAAAAGTTGCACAAGATCAACCCTTCCATCTCGATTATGCTATTCATGATGGAATGTTCAAGAACAGTGCGGGCCCTGATTTTACAGATCAAATTCAATTCGCTTATGATCACGGCTTCCGTGCCATTGAAGACAATGGATTCATGAACCGGCCCGTAGCAGAGCAAGAAAAAATAGGCAATATGCTTTCGAAACTAAACATGCGCATGGGTGTTTTCGTGGTGAATTTCGACCAGTGGCCCGTGAAAACTTCACTCACTTCCGGGGACAAAGTGTGGAGGGAAAAATTTCTTACTGCCTGTAGAAATGCGATCGATTGTGCAAAGCGATGTAATGCAAAATGGATCACGGTAGTGCCGGGCAACTATGATCACAGCATTTCTGTTGAATATCAGGCAGCGAATGTAATCGACGCTTTGAGGCCGGCATGTGAGATCCTTGAACCGCATGGGCTTGTTATGGTGCTGGAGGCTCTGAGCGATACACCTGAACTTTTTTTGAGGCATTCAGATCAGGCCTATACCATCTGCAAAGCTGTGAATAGTCCGTCATGTAAATTTTTATTTGATATGTATCATATGCAGCGCAATGAAGGAAACATCATCAATAATATTGATGCTTCCTGGGAAGCCCTTGGTTACCTGCAGATAGGTGACAATCCCGGCCGAAAAGAACCGACCACAGGAGAAATGAATTACAAGAATATTTTCAAACACATCTATAATAAAGGATACAAAGGCATCCTCGGAATGGAGCATGGCAACTCACTCCCAGGCAAAGAGGGTGAACAAAGACTCATTGAAGCTTACCGTTATTCTGATGATTTTCTTTCATGAAGAAAATAAATTACCACCTACTATATACGTGAAGGTGGATTAATGCGCTTTGCTTTTTCTTACCAACTCAAATAACGGGACACTCCCATCACTTATGATTTTTGGTTGTAAATTGACATATGAAAAAATTGATTGCTAAAATTGGCTTTGTATTCCTTGCTCTCTGCTTTGGATGTAAATCAAATGAAGATCGTTCGGCATCTGACCACTCCACCTGGTCCACATATAAAGGATCGCCTG
>JBDSGZ010000160.1:0-4238 GCA_039918735.1 Ginsengibacter sp. | reverse complement strand
CGTGATTTTCAGATAAGTAAGCCTGCTTCGATTGATCGTAAATGAATTCCAAGTCATATTTTTCTTTGGCAGGATTTATGCGAATAAGCACTTAAATCCTGTTAAAATGAAAAGAATAATTACATCTCTAATTTTTATTACCGCAGCTTATCTTATGACCGGCTGCTCATCATCTAAAAATGCCGCGGGGTTAAAGGCCACTACTGGCAATCTTCACGGGACATGGACGATCACGAATATCACCACCGATTTACCCGATACTTTAAAGGTGACGGAAGTCTTTGACGAAGCCCCGTATCGCGACTTCACAGGCAGTATCTGGGAACTCGAAAGAAATGGAAAGGGTTCGTTTAAGTTAGTAAATGGTACCAACGAGGAAATTTATTGGAGCATACATGGGAAGGGAGACAATGCACAATTTCAATTCAAAAAATTGAACGGCATGAAAGCAAAAAATGTAGAAGATGGATATCGTCTTGATCTCATGAATATCAGCTCCAACGGTTTTGTTGCACGCACTCCAATTGACATTGGGAATGGAAAGATGGCCTATATCACCTATACATTCGGGAAATAAGAAAGTTCGCTTCGCTTCATTCTGCGGAGCCGGCTCATGTTCGAGTGGCAGGTTGCTTTGCTGCACGGTTTGACCGCTGTAGGGTTTGACCGCTATAGATTTATGCCCGGATTGTTCAAATTCTTCCTCCAATTTTTTGTCGCTAATTTTAGAAAAATATCGTAGTTTTTCTTTGCGGTAATCGTACGGAATGCAATCAATTAAAACCGAAACATTAATAATCGGGGCCAGCATTGCGGGACTGGGTGCCGCCGCCTGCCTGCAGAAGAAAAGTCTGCCATTTATAATCCTGGAAAAAAAAGACAGAGTAGCTGATCCCTGGCACCGTCATTATGAACGCTTGCATTTGCATACTCCGCGCTCTCTCTCTTCACTCCCTTTTAGAAAATTTGAAAAACATATTTCTATCTATCCTTCACGAAACGAAGTATTGGATTATCTTTTAAATTACCAAAAAGCATTTTCCATTCTCCCACGTTTTAATACGGAGGCAATATCAATTGTAAGGCAGGGTAAACTTTGGATCACGGAAACGATAGATGCAACCTATCAATCTGAAAACTTGATAATGGCCACCGGAGCCTATGCCACTCCGAAGAAGTTTGTTGTGCAGGGGATGGAAACTTTTCCTGGAAAAATAATACATAGTTCGGAATATAAATCTGGTAAGGATTATAGGGGTCAAAACCTTTTGATTGTAGGTTTTGGTAACTCAGCATGCGAAATAGCACTTGACCTCTATGAGCAGGGCGCCAACCCGATTATGTCTTTGAGGTCTCCGGTAAATATTATTCCACGGGATATTCTCGGTATTCCTGTATTAAGGATAAGTTGGATGATGCAAAAACTTTCTCCTCGACTGGCCGATAAAATCAGTGCGCCGTTGACAAAATATTTTATTGGTGATCTCAGGAAGTTTGGTATTCAAAAAATGCAAATTGGTCCTTTGAAAGAGATGCAGAAAAATAGCCGGCCACCTGTAATCGATATTGGCACCTTGAAGGAAATTAAAAAAGGCCATATAAAATTGTATGGTGAAATAATTAGTATTGAAAAAGACATAGTCTATTTTAAGAATGGCCATCAGCAGTTTGATGCGATAATTGCTGCGATTGGGTACAACAGAAATGATGATATTTTAAAGATACATCGGGATCGATTCGATGATCTTAGATTTCCCATATCGAAACAAAAGTATTTTGGGCAGGACGGATTATATTTTTGTGGCTTTCACATAAGTCCTTTAGGTCAGATCAATGAAATAGCGGGAGATGCTAAAAAAATTGCACATGATTTGCAAAAAAAATCAAGGATTTAAGAACCGGTTTTCTGCATCTTCCATATAATTATTCTTATCTTTTCTCTACCTGTCTCGCTTAGTACGTAACATTTTTAATTTCCACACTATGTGAACGACAATAGCCTTAATGCTTACCTCTGCCAGGAGTGGACTTTTTACGAAAAACTAGCGTCTCTCAAATCAAAAATTCTCATTTCTCAAACGCTGTCAATTCATTGTAACTTTTGTCGCTGTATCTTGCGGAAAAATTTTAATGCAGAAAACCGGTATTCTCGGTGGTGGCCAATTGGGTAAAATGCTGTTGCAGGCTGCGGCAAATTATCCTGTTGAAACCTACGTGTTGGAGAATGATCCAGCCTGCCCAGCCGCTCACCTTTCTAATTATTTTATCAAAGGAGATATAAGGGACTTTGATGATGTGTACAATTTCGGAAAGAACCTCGATGCTGTCACTATAGAAATTGAATCCGTGAACGTGGAAGCGTTGCTCAGGCTGGAGGAAGAAGGTGTAAAGATCTATCCACGCCCATCCACACTCGGGATTGTAAAAAACAAAATTCTCCAAAAGCAATATTATCAGACTTACAGTATTCCAACAGCGAAGTTTGTTATCACTCAAAATAGAAAAGAGCTGGAAGACAATGCCCACTTTTTGCCAGGTGTGCATAAGGTTGCTCTTGGCGGATACGATGGGCGTGGCGTGGTAACGTTGAAAAGCAAGGATCATTTTGCAAATGGATTTGACGAGCCAGCTATTCTTGAAAAAGTGGTCTCTATAAAAAAAGAAATTTCGGTAATTGTCGCAATCAGTGAACGAGGAGAAGTGGCGATCTATCCGCCAATCGAAATGATCTTCAACAAAGATTTTAATCTCCTTGAATACCAGCTAAGCCCCGCACAGCTTGAAGAGCAGACTACATGGAAAGCGGAAGCGATTGCATTAACCGTCGTTAAAAATTTTAAAAGCCCGGGGATTTTTGCGGTGGAAATGTTTCTTGATACCTCAAATAATGTGCTGGTGAATGAAACTGCGCCGAGGGTTCACAACAGCGGTCATCACACCATTGAAGCGAATTATAGCTCACAGTTTGATATGCTTTGGCGGATTATCCTGGGCTATCCTCTCGGCAATACAGATCATATTGTAGGTGCCGCAATAGTGAACATGATTGGCGAAGAAAATTATTCCGGTCCCGCTACATACGACGGCCTTGAAAAAGTGTTGGAGATTGATAATGCATTCGTTCACATTTATGGAAAGAAGGAAACCAGGCCAGGCCGAAAGATGGGCCATGTGACAATCCTAAGCAATGAACGCCAGGAGTTAATACATACTTCTCTGAAAATTAAAAGCCTATTAAAAGTGATTTCTTCCTGATTATTATCCGAAGGGATTACGCAATTTTGGCGTCTTATGTATTATTCAAAAAATAACGAGGAAATCTTATGAAGTTGAAGTACGGGGAATTACTTACTGGAATCGGTATGTTATTTTTGCTCGCCTCCTGTGGTAATAGTTCGAAAAGGCCGGACACAAAGGTGAAAAAGGAAGTAACCGCACAGGAGCGTGCCGATGCCGCAATTCCTGTAGAGGGTTATCTCGTTCAGTATTCACTGTTAAATTCCAGTATTGAAGTAGCAGGAAGTTTGTTGCCATTCGAAGTAACAGAAATTCATCCCGAAGTCTCAGGTAAAATAGTGATGCTGAACATCAGGGAAGGTGCCCTGGTAAGTAGAGGAACGCTGCTTGCGAGAATTTTTAATGAAGATTTGCAGGCGCAATTGCATAAGCTGGAAGTGGAATTGGCGATCGCAAATAAAACCCAGGAGCGTCAAGGTGATTTACTTGGGATTGGCGGAATAAGCCAACAGGATTTTGATTTGACTTTGCTGAATGTAAGTACCATCAAAGCGGATATGCAAGTATTAAAGGCTGCCATAAATAAGACATTCATAAGAGCTCCGTTCGATGGAAAGATCGGATTCAAAAATATTAGCATTGGGGCTTACGTTACTCCGTCAACTGTGGTCACAACAATACGCCAGGTGAACAAATTGAAACTTGAGTTTTCTGTTCCGGAAAAATACACTTCGAAAATAGGTATCGGTAATTTAGTTTCGTTTGCTACTGAATCTTCTCCAAAAATTTACACTGCAAAAATTGTGGCAACTGAGTCGGGCATTACGCAGGAAAACCGAAGCCTTGCAGTCCACGCAATAGTAGAAGGCGTTGATAAAAATATCACGGCCGGTTCATTTGCAAAAGTGAACTTTGATATGGGCGTCAATAATAAAGCGATAATGATTCCTACGGAAGCCATCATTCCTGAAGCAAGAGATAAAAAAGTAGTGGTGTACCAG
>JBDSGZ010000159.1:0-2786 GCA_039918735.1 Ginsengibacter sp. | reverse complement strand
CAATAAAAATCTTCCGATCGTGGGCATAGCCGGCCAGAGTCTTCCAACGCCTGATATTATCGGCAGACGTGTCTTCCATATTTAAATGGCTACCAAAACTTAGAATCAAAGATTCATATCCTGTTGTTGCACATTGGTCAATAGCGGTGCGCACCTGCTCATCATTTTTGCTGACAAGGTGCATGAATATCGGGTTGGCAGTCGTCCATGGAGCAATCGTCCGGTACATCTTACGCACTGCCATTCCTCTTCGTTCCCGGTCGTAGCTGCCCATCAGTAATTCATAAGATATTACAGAATTAAAAACTTCACCAGGCTGCAAATCAATGCCGGGCGCAGATGGCGTATATATTTCGAGAAGACAGGGTGTTTGAAAATTATAATTCACCTGCGAAGTATAGGAACTGTCTGCTTTCCAATGCGAGGTCTGGTCGCTGAGATCATAGCGCATGGCATTGTTAAAAGCATAATTTGTTTCTACATAAATACCTTCTGGTTTTCTCATTTGTTCCGGCGAACCGACCACACCACTTTCTTCTTCTACCATTCCTAATATTTCATTGACGACCCGTTCCAGCTTGAAAATATTTGAGCCATTATTAAGAATGGAAACTGATTTTGAAATTAACGGCAATCCATCGAACAGTTCATAATTTACAAACACGTCAAGGTCTTTCAATCTTTCAAGGCCGGAACGAAACTTAAACGATATTTTTTTTCCGGTTGGTTGATTTTTATTCGGGGTCCACATCGAAGTTTTCCATTTCAATCGCGGTACGATTGGTGTAATCTCAAAACTTACAAAATGAAAACTGCTGTCTGATGACTTCATTTCATCAACCCATCCCGGTAGCAGATAAGCGTTTTCTTTTTGCCCGTAAAGTCCTCCTATGTTATAATCCTTACCGTCTATTGTAAGACGGCCCTCTGGTTTTACGGCACGTAATAATTCCACTCCGTTGATTAGATTTTTATATCCCGTGCACGCAAGGTCGGGTGCCATGCGAAATGTCCGCTTCACCAATCCGTTGTACAGAATAATGTCTTTGTTATTTTCAGTTCTGTAGATGGTCGCCTTTGCAGACTGAGGCTCTATTAGCCAGTCGCTGCGCCGCATTTGCTGATCGTTAGCCGGATTCCAAATTGGTAACGAAACTAAGGTCTGCCCATAACTGAGATTAAAAAATATCAAAGACGAAAGGAGAAAAAAATATCGCATCGTATGCTGGTAGGAAGTGAGAATATTTCTAATGAATGAGGAGGAATGTTTTAGTTCATACATTTGGTTCAACAACATTTCGGTGATCAAATGGAAGCCAGACATAAAAAGTAGAACCTTTACCAATTTTACTTTCCACCCAGATTTTTCCTCCCTGGCGGTTAATGATTTCGGTGCAAATGTATAAGCCTATCCCCATCCCGGGGAAGGTAATTTGACGTTCATCGCTCACGCGATAAAACTGTGTAAAAATCTTCTTCCGATCTTTTGCCAAAATCCCAATTCCAAAATCCTGAACACTTAATACTGCTCCATCATCCCGAATCTCTGTCGACACAATGATCTCATTGGCTCCCGGAGAATATTTTATGGCGTTTGAAATGAGATTGTCAATCACCTGGCTAATTTTATTGTTGTCGCCAAAAATGGTGATATCACCCGTTAGTTGAATTTTTATCTTGTGGCTTCCTGAAGTTTTTTGCATATAGTCAATCACTTCCCGGACAAGATCATTAAAATCAAAAAAGTTTTCATTATAAACCAGCTTGCCCTTTTGCATTTTGGTTACATCCAGCAGATCTTCAATCAGCGTGGTAAGCTTGTTTACCTGGCTGTTCATTCTCTTCATCAGCGCCAACGAATCAACATCATTTTTTTCTCGCAGGTTCATCTCAACAATTTGTGTATATGCCTTTATTGTTGTTAAGGGAGTCTTAAGCTCGTGGCTGGCCATCGACATGAAATCATCCTTCATGCGCTCCATTTCCTTTTGCTTGGTGATGTCGGTATTGGTACCTAACCACTGAATTACTTTACCCTCTTTATCACGGATAGGAGCTGCTCTTGTAAGAAACTGGCGGAAACTTCCATCTGCAGCTCTCAAAGGGAAAACCATTTCGAATGGCTCTTTGGTGGCTATACACTTTTCCCATCTCTCTATGACCGATGGCAATCTTTTTGGATCGTGAAAAGATTGCCAACCCCAACCGTCAACCTGCTCCTTCGTAGTGCCGGTAAATTCGTACCATCGGTCGTTATACCAGGAGATTGATCCATCTGCATCCGAAATCCATGCGAGGTTAGGAATATTATTTGCCATGGTTTCAAACCTTTCCTTCAATTCCTCGGCATTTTTTCGTGAGAGTACTTGGTCAGTCACGTCACTCATAATGGTCAATATACCCATGATCTTTCCACCTTTGTAGTAGGGTTGAAAGTAAATATTCAGGTAAATTTTTTCGATGATGCCATTCCTGTCAAGCATTACTTTGCTTTCCTTCAAATGAATTGATTGACCTGTCTGCCTTACCTGGTCAAGAAATTTAGAGAAACCCTGCATTTGCACTTCAGGTAGAATTTCCGTGACAGGTTTTCCTATACAATCTTCATTTTTCCCGGTAAATTCGAGAGCAGTATGATTTACAAGTTCTATCCTGTGATCGTCACCAAGAAGTAAAGAGAAACCGACGGGAGCCTGCATGAAAAGATCATATGCCTGCTGGTTCAATAATTGTTGTTTCGAATTTCGTTTACTAATCACCTCTTCCGTTACATCATATCCTGAGGC
>JBDSGZ010000158.1:0-4251 GCA_039918735.1 Ginsengibacter sp. | reverse complement strand
ATGGTGTTGAACGAAAACTTCCTGTTCCTAAAGGAGATGTTCTGCACCAGTTTAGAAAAGATGTAGAGTCAGGACAACTCCCTTCTGTCTCCTGGCTGGTACCGTCACAAAATTTTTCCGACCACCCAGATTCTCCCTGGTATGGTTCATGGCTCACTTCAGAAATTTTGGATATCCTTACTAAAAATCCGGAGGTATGGAAGAAAACAATTTTCATTCTTACTTACGATGAGAACGACGGATATTTTGATCATGTTCCTCCATTTGTGGCACCCGATCCTAAAGATCCATTAACAGGAAAATGTTCTCCGGGAATCAATACCAGCGGCGAATATGTCCGTCTCGAGAATGAATTAAATCAGGGTGTAGGAAAAAAAGAAGCACGTGGAGGCCCGATCGGACTGGGTTTCAGAGTGCCGATGATCATAGCTTCACCATGGAGTCGCGGTGGAAAAGTGTGCTCACAGGTGTTCGACCACACTTCTACGCTGCAGTTTCTTGAAGAGTTTTTAAATAAAAAGTTTAATAAGAATATTAAGGAAGAAAACATCAGTGATTGGCGGAGAACAGTTTGCGGAAACCTTACTTCGGTGTTCACACTCTATGATGAAAATAAAAAACACGTCCCCTACCTGTCAAGAGATCCGTTTCTTGAGAAAATCTATAATGCGAAATTTAAAGAAGAACCATCCAGCTTCAAAAAATTAACGGGCGATGAAATAAAAAAAATCAATCTCGATCCGGCAACTTCACAGGCAATGTCGACTCAGGAACCTGGCACAAGACCAGCGAACCCGTTGCCCTATCAACTATATGCCAGTGGCAAATTAAGTAGCGACAAAAAACATTTTGAAATAAACATAGAGGCCAGGAACGAAATCTTTGGTAATCGTGCAGCCGGGTCTCCTTTTATTGTGTATGCTCCGGGGGAGTATCTATCATTGGAAAGTGAAAGAAAAAATCAAAAGAATTTCGAACAGGCCCGGGCCTGGCATTATGCATTAACTGCAGGAAATAAACTAACGGAGAAATGGTCCATGGATGCTTTTGGAAATAACAATTATCATCTGCGTGTTTATGGACCAAACGGCTTCTTCAGGGAGTTTACCGGAAACGGGAAAGACCCTGAATTAGAAATAGGGTGTGATTACGAACGTAGCAGGCTTTCTAAAAATAAACTGACGGGCAACCTTGAATTAAATATCAAAAACCTGGATTCAAAAGATTCCCGCAACATTAAAGTCATAGATCATGGTTACGGGAAGCCACCCTCGTTCAAAAAGATTTCGGCTTCAGGCGAAGAGATTATTGTTTTGAATTTGAAGGAAAGTTCCGGTTGGTACGATTTTTCAATTGCCGTAAAAGACAGTAACGAATTTTCCAGGCGATATGCGGGAAGAGTCGAAACCGGCGATGAAAGTATAAGTGATCCATTACTGGGAAGAAGTGAAATTTGATTCTCAAAAAAATTACAGTTACTTCCAAATTTTCGTATCAATGAAAACTAAGTTTACATTCAATTCCAGAAATAGCAATTGACCGCTTTCTCGCAACACTGCTCCGAAGTTAAAAAGAAAAACTGCTGATAATTTCTTATTTAAATTCGTTGATTAAACTATCCCAAAATTGACAAGGATTGGACTGCTATCCGACACGCATAATTTTTTAGATGAAACTCTTCTTGCTTATTTCGCAAACTGTGATGAAATCTGGCATGCAGGAGATTTTGGAAATATAGAAATAGCCAATGATCTATTAAAAATTGAAAATGATCAAACTGGAAAACCCGTAGTCTTTAGGGGCGTCTATGGAAATATCGACGGTAATGATATCAGGAGTATTTATCCGGAACAAATCTTTTTTCATTGCGAGGAAGTGAAGGTTTTGATCAGGCACATTGGAGGATATCCTCCAAAATACAATCCCGAAACAAAGAATGAGCTTTTGAAAAATCATCCGCAATTATTTGTGAGTGGGCATTCACATATTTTAAAAATTATGTACGATGAAAAATTGAGTTGCCTTTATATGAATCCTGGTGCCGCCGGTAAACACGGATGGCATAAGGTGCGCACTGCGATACGGTTTGTAATTTCAGGAAATGAAATAAAAGATTGTGAGGTGATTGAATTGAGTCGCAGATGATATCGGGTTAGGTTTATCACATCCAACATTCCACAAATACTACTGCATCCAATCAGCAATAAACACGTTGGTATCATGGCGACCTCCATTGTTACGGTTGCTGCTAAAAAGAATTTTTTCCCATCGGGACTGAACATGGGAAACGCATCAAATCCTTTATCGCGGCTTATTTTTTCAAGCCTATTTCCATTTAGGTCGATGTGGTACATATTGAATGGAAATCCTCTCTCAGGATATCTCAAAGTATCTACCAAAGACTCATCCTGGTTTTTTAAAACCGTAAACTCCTAAAGAAAAACGGCAGAAAGTTAAATAGCAAAAAAGCGATCCGGATCATTTGAATTCTTTAGCGCTGCAAATTTACTCAAAGTTCCTTTCTGCTGATGAGTCGATTCTGAAACAATATGTTATATGATAGTACATTTGCCGCATGACACCACCTCGATCAAGATTATTGTTTATATCAGTTGTGGGTTTCTTTTGCGCTTGTCAAAGTCATGATGAAGTGTCGGGGCATGAGCGACATCTAAATCCTAAAGAGATTTTGAAACAGCAGATAAAACAATATCCTGATTCTTTGATGCTTGTGCAAAATCTTATCGAGATCTACAGGCATGAGGGAGCATATGATTCTGCAATAGCGCTAACAAATTCAGAGATCGCAAGAGATTCAGGGAATGCCTATTTATGGAATATGAAAGCCACGTTACATTTTGAAAACGAGGATACAACCAACGCAATTAAGTCACTGGAATATGCTGTAAATCTTTACCCGCTTCCGGAATATCTTTCAGCCCTCGGCACTGTATATGCAGAAGTAAAAGATCCGAAAGCCCTTATCATCGCTAACGAACTTTTAAAAACGAACATGATGAAATATGGGAAAGATGCATTTTTTATAAAAGGGTTGTATTTCAATTTTTCAGGAAACAGGGCGAAGGCAATTAACTTTTTTGACAGTACGCTTCAAATGGATTTCACGTACATGTTCGCCTACAGGGAAAAAGCAATAGCATTGTACGAATTGGGAAAATATGAGGCTGCTTTAATTACACTTAATCGGGCTGTCACCATTCAAAATAATTTTGATGAAGGTTATTACTGGATGGGGAAATGTTACGAGAAAATGAACATGAAAGATGAAGCAATTCAAAGCTACCAAAACGCTCTTCTTTATGATAAGAATTTTTTTGAAGCGAGGACAGCTTGGGAGAGATTAACAAACCAGAAGTGAACAGTTAACTTTTTAAAAAAACATTTAATAACTATTTTTTCTCCAGGTTTAAACAATGAATTTTTTTTACATTCAAATTTTAATGATCACTTATGATACTCGCTCCTTCCATCCTGACAGCCGATTTTTTACATCTTGATGATGCCTGCACTTTAATAAACGAGAGCGAAGCTGACTGGTTTCACCTGGATGTGATGGACGGAAGGTTTGTTCCCAACATTAGTTTTGGCATACACGTTATTAAACAACTCCGGAAGGCAGGGAAAAAGTTTTTTGATGTTCATTTAATGATTGTCGAACCCGAAAGATTTGCGGAACAGTTTAAGGATGCGGGTGCTGATAGCCTGACCGTTCACCTGGAAACCTGCCCTCATTTGCATAGAAATATTCAACAAATCAAATCACTTGGAATGCAGACAGGAGTTGGCATCAATCCACACTCCCCTGTAATATTGCTGAAAGATATTATTGCTGACATAGACCTTGTAAACCTTATGAGTGTTAATCCAGGTTTTGGGGCCCAAACATTCATCCCCTATTCTATTCAAAAAATTAAAGATTTGAAAGCGTTGATTATTGAAACAGGTTCCTCAGCAAAGATCGAGGTTGACGGAGGAGTTTCTTTAGAAAACGCAAAAGAGATACTTGAGGCAGGAGCCGATGTGTTGGTTTCTGGAAATACCATTTTTAGTTCCAATGACCCAATGGATATGATCAAAAAATTAAAAGCTTTGTAGCTAAGTTTTTTGGAAAGATGGATCCTCTTTTGCAAGATCAACTTTGTGAGAATTATCTTTTGCCACACAACTGGCTTCAATCGACGTGGTTGTCTAAAACAAGAGAAGTTTAGTAATTGAATACTAAACTTCTCT
>JBDSGZ010000157.1:0-6702 GCA_039918735.1 Ginsengibacter sp. | reverse complement strand
GTACAAATAATTCCGTAGACGACGTGAATGATGTAGTCTTAGCATTGATTGGCCTTTCTTTTGGTGTTGGAGCAACGGTTTTGCTTTATCATTTGCTTAAAAAGAACTGGGAGAAAAACAAAAAGGTGAGCCTGGAGATGATAGAGCAAATCGGAACTTAGGGTATTTTTTTGATCAAATTACTGCCAACTATTTATAAATCAAAACATCAAATCATTCGCCGGTTTGAGGGACCAGGATTACCCGAACGAAGTGCCAGGGAAAGAGGCCGATACTGTTTGTCCATGTACGGAACATTCTCCGCTGAGCGCAGTTTTCGTAACGATTATTTCTTCATCATTTCAGGTATATTTGAAAAATAATGAAAATGCGACCATTGAGTAGTCCGGGTTTCCAAAATATCCACGAAGGGATGATCGGTATCACTTCTAAAGGAGTGATCACTGAATGGGATGAAGCAGCTGAAATAATCTTTGGCTATTCTGCACCGGAAGCCATCGGAGAAAATATTTCTTTCATCTTCTGCGAATCAGTTTTGCAAAAGGATAAATCTATTCTACGCAATTTAAAAAAAGGAAGTAATGAAAACTATGAAGCAGAATGCCAGGATAAAAAAGGCAACGCGATCTTTATGTCCTTCACTGCTTTCCCGATAAAAGATAAAGCTGGAAAAATAATCGGGATCAATCAATTTGTAAGGGACATTGGAGAACAAAAGCTTGCAGATGAAAAGCAGGCTACTCTCGCAGCCATTGTTGATTCTTCGGATGATGCCATCATCAGTAAAACATTAGATGGGATCATTACCAGTTGGAATCGTTCGGCTACTAACATGTTCGGCTATACTGAAGAGGAAGCGATCGGAAAACATATTTCTATCATCATTCCAAAAGATAGAATTTCCGAAGAGACGGTAATTATAAACAACATCAGGAGTGGTAAAAGGATTGATCATTTTGAAACAATAAGAGCTGCTAAAGACGGAACGGAAAGACAGATTTCTTTAACTGTTTCACCATTAAAGAGTAGTAAGGGTAAAATAATTGGTGCTTCCAAAATAGCTCGGGATATTTCGACCAGGATAGAAGCAGAAAAGCAACGCGAGCTATATACACAACGCTTGCAGGAACTGAGCCATTATAAAGATGAATTTATGGTGATGGCAAGCCATGAATTAAAAACTCCCCTCACTGTGATCCTCGCAAATTTGCAAATCCTGGAGATGATGATCCAGGAAGATCCGAGAAAAGATTTTGTGGAGAGGACAATTACCCAGGTTAATAAATTATCCGTGCTGATCTCCAACTTGCTGGACGTTTCCAAAATACAAGCTGGTAAACTTCATTTGGATCCGGTTAGTTTCGATTTGAATAATTTGATTGCAGAAGTTATTGCGAATCTGCAGGGAACTACAAAAAATCATGAGATCATTTTTAATCGTCACGATAAAAAACTGGTGATACATGCTGACCAGGGAAAGATTGAACAAGTGCTTGTTAATATCATAGGGAACGCAATAAAATATTCGCCGGATCCAGGCAAGATAATCATCGATGCAACAAAAGAGGGAAAGATCCTTTTCGTTGATATTCGTGATAATGGAATTGGTATTCCCGACAAAGATATCGGGAACATTTTTTTGCGCTTTTACCGTGTAAGTGGTTCTGCAAGTTCGTTTGCCGGGTCGGGAGTAGGACTATATATTTCTTCTGAAATTATTAAAGGCCATGGAGGAGAAATATGGGCTGAAAGCACAATTGGAAAAGGTTCGTTGTTTCATTTTTCTATTCCCGCTGCCGAATGATTAAGACTGGAAAATATTGTTTTCAAAATAAAAAGATGAATCCTTCCGGGCTTGTATTTAGAATGTAATATTTCTTCCATTATTAACCGGAACAGTTCTCAGTCGTGATTGTACTCAGGCTAATTCAAGGGATTCGTTTCTGCCCAATCTCTTCAATAGCCGTATGTGCGATAGTATAGCTCCCCTGAAAGAAGGATTGGCATTATAGCGCAGGTTATATTCTTCAGCGGTTGTTTTTACGATGCCGGATATTGCTTTGTAATGTACATGGCAAATGCGTGGATATAAGTGATGCTCCACCTGGAAGTTCAGGCCGCCACAAAAAAAGTTTAAAATATCATTTTCTATTCCAAAATTGGAGGTAGTATATAATTGATGGACGGCCCACGAATTCTGCATATTTCCCTTTTCGTCTGGTAAAGGAAAATTTGTTTCTTCTACTACATGTGCCAGCATAAAAATAACAGCCATGGTAATACCTTGGCAGAAATGCAATAGAAAAAATCCCAGTAATATTTGCCACCACAATTCATTGATAAAAATCATGGGCAGCACTAAATAGATAGTATAATAAACGAGCTTGAAAAAGAACAGATTAAAATATTCTATGCGTGGATGCTTTTTGTTTTCGTAGTTCCCGATTTTCTTCTTAAAGAATTTTACATAGTCTTTTACAAATACCCAACTAAGAGATCCAAAACCGTACAACAAAAATGCATACCAGTATTGATGTCGGTTTATTTTCAGCAATTTCTGGTGAGGCGACACCCTCAATAAGGGCACTGATTCTATATCTTCATCGTGGCCACCAATATTAGTATAGGTATGATGAACAATGTTATGCATAATGTTCCACAGATAAGAATTTGCGCCAATTATATTGAATGTATGACTGAGAACCTTATTCACGCTTTTATGTTTTGACAATGCTCCGTGGATGGCATCATGCGAAATATTAAGTCCGACGAATGCCGTAAAAAATCCGAGTGCCGCCCATAGGATGTACTGCACTAAAAGCGGGTTTGGGTTTAAAATAAGCAACAGGTATACTGTTATGGGTACGGCCAGAAAAAATACAGTTTTGAAAATCATCATCCCGTTGGCATTCTTCGATAATTTATTCCCGGTAAAATATTCTTCTACTCTTTTATTCAGTGTTGAATAAAAATCAGGCTGATTTGCTTTAGCAAACTTTACTTTATTTGACATGAGCCGACAGGTTTAATTATTAAATACTTTTTTACAGGACGTGAGCGTAAAATTTATTTCGCTGTACATAGTGCATTAGCTTGTTTCGTGCTTAAGTTTTTAATTTAATAATTTGAAGTATTGAGGTGTTTCTTTATTAAAGGGTAGTCGTTAAAACGAAAGATTTTCATTGATTCAGTTGAGCAGCCCAATATATAAAAGAAAAACCGGCCAGGGAAGAATTTTTTGAAAAGCAGTTACAATAACCATTCATAAAAGAGTAAACAGTAGAATAAATATGATTAATTAAATTAAAAGAACTTTTGAAAGCTACAGTTTATAATTGGTAACTAATGTGCTTACCCGGCCTTTAACTTATTAAGAAATCTAATCATTCAATGTTGATGGCATTTACGTTTTTGAAGCTTTGGCAGCGTGTCGATGCATCTCTTTCCGACGACACTGTTCATACCCGTTATGGGGAAACGTGAGGTGTAGATAAAAAACCTTCATCATGAGTTCCCGGGCCAGAAATCTTTTAACGAGAAAATAGCAAGCAGGAAGATACTTTTCAAAGCGCTCATTTGCACTTTACATTTTTGCGGCTTGTGGTTTGTAGATAATAATCATCGAATTTCATCTTCCAATACTGGAATGCAGTTGGCTTATGACCACCATCTAATAAAAAACAATAAATACATCAAATGAAAAAAATGATCATATTATTTATCGCTGCAACATTCTTGAGTGCAGGATCATCTCTCTATTCTCAAAAATATACGACAACCGCCGATACCATTGCACTTAACGCAGAATATCTGAAGCTAACTAACGATATTGCAGCTTTGAATATCTCACTGGATAAGGCTAGAAGCGAGCAGGACAAACAAGTCAAGAAATCTGCTGTTGCAACGTCCGATGCGCAAAGCACTGCCAGTAAGGCCATTGATAAAGCAGAGCAATCCACAGGTGAAAGTGTAAAAGACGCAAGGAAGGCAAAGCGCCAGGCAAGAAAATCGGTGAAAGATGCTAAGGATGCAAGGCATGCAAAAGGGGATCTTGATGACGCAAATAAAAAAGTCGAAAAGCTTTCCGGAGAGTTGCAAAAGAAACAGGATAGGCTGAACGAACTTAACAATATGCGATCAACTATTGAACTCAGTGTTCCAAGGTGAAGCTAAACTGCTTTATCGCATTGAATGAAGGCCGAAAGTATTTCCCTCTGTATCTATACAAAGCGAAATGAATCCATGCTCTCCGATTTGTGTTTTGCCCTGAAGGATTTTTCCACCAGACTCAGCAACGCGGGAGTCTTCGGTTGAGCAGTCACGGCAGTCGAAGTACACGATAGTACCATTGCCTCCCGGTTTAAACCCTTCCATTTTTACCAGCGCTCCGCTTGCGTTTGGTTTATCCATATGCATTGGGAAAGAATACATTTGGATATCCGAATTATTTGGATCTGCCATGTTACCCATTTTAATATCCAGAACTTTTTCATAAAACGTTCTGGCCCTGGCAATGTCATCAACATATATTTCAAACCATACTACGGGGTTAATAGGATTTTCATTTTCTTTCTCCATATTAGAGCTGTTTAAAAGTTTTTTCGATTAAAGATGATATCGGCCAAAGTGCGTGCCAGGTGTGCCATAACAAATCTTTAATTTTCAATAAATCTTTTCGTAAAAAAATGTCTGAAGAATGCCTTATCTGCCGGCGGCATGATCAATTAAATAAAATTTCAAATAGTTGGAAGACTTCCCGACATCCGGCTTCGACCGAGACATTTGTTGGCTGAAAGTTTATTAGCTGAATACCGCGCCGGGACTGGAAAACTATTATTTACTTTTCTTCATATCTACAGAAACATCATAACCTTGTATAGAAAAATTGATGGTTAAAACATCGCCTTTGAGCTTACCTGTTACATGAGTTATCTCACCTTGTATGGGAACATCGAATTCGATATTCTCCGCCATTATTTTCCCATTGCTAATGTCTGAAACTGAACCATCAGGATGTGTGTCTTTGCCGGTCAATGAATTGCCATCCGCCTTGAAATCATAGGTGACAGTGTACTCCTGCAATTTTCCAGTCCAGTGTCCTGAAATATCCTGTGCAGCGCCAACAGATACGAACAGGAAGACGCATAATACCAAAATTGCAATTTTCTTTTTCATGATAGTTGTAATTAATTTGGTGATTTTGAATCATCAGCCGTTCCTCTAAAATTACATGATTTTTCCACGGCTCCACTGTTATCTCTAAAACTAAAAATAGAAAGAAGCGGCTATTACTATTTAAAATTTCTATTAATAGCCAACTGTAGCATTCATATTTAGAGTTAATAAGACAAACTGGCGACTCTTAATACTTATTAAACCATGCTGCTGTTTCGTCCAAAGTATTTTTTAAAAAATCTCCGTTTGTCCACCAGTCATGGAAAATAAATGGATAGACGATCACATTGTTAGGTACGCCTTTTTGCGTTAGTGCAGCTCCTAACGAAGTTGCTTGTTCTTTTTGAACGATGATATCCAAATCACCCTGGAACAAGATAGTGGGAACCGTGTTTTCATCTACATGGAAATAAGGGCTGCAATCTTTGTATCGTTGCTCTGATACGCTTGTAAGAGGTGCGCCCAGGTAAGGTGTTATCATGGGAGCGTCAATTACTGTGTTATAATAAGCCGCACTAAAAAGGTTAGTGGGAGTGGCCATTCCGGCCGCTGCTGCAATCGTCCCATCAGAATTTCTTGTGTAGGCATATGATAGCGATAAATGAGCTCCTGCGCTATGGCCCGTTATATAAAAGTGTGATGAGTTGAAGACATAATACGCCGCATTTTTCTTTAAAAAAGAAACGACAGAATCAATGTCGTCCAGTTGCATGACATAGTTATCATTACTTTGTGGAGACAAACGATAGTTAATATTAGCTACTGCAAATCCCCTTGCCTTTAGACCGGTTGCAATAAAATTTAAATCGCTTTTGTCTCCCGTGCTCCATCCGCCTCCATGAATTAAAATTATCAATTTTGTTTCAGCAGTTCTGTTCCCCGGAAGGCTTAAGTCAAGTTTATGGGCATTGTTATTTCCATAAGATATATTTGTAACAGTAGTATCCGTTAAAGGAAATGGATCAGGGGGACGAACGCCGGTATCTTCTTTCTTACACGAAAACAGGATCGACGTTATGATGAAATAAAGAAGGAAGTTTTTCATAGAGTTAAATTATTGCTAACATAATAATGTTTTCTACAGGGATAAAATGATTCACATAAGATTGTGAAAAAAGCGTTTGCATCCTCACCATTATCTCAAGAATCATTCCGCGAAACGCGACCGTGTAGGATCTTCCAATGTTGGAGCAGGTTTTCCAACCTGATCTTTCGCGTTACACCTTGCGGGATACCATGCAGGACGATTGATCCGCCCGATTTTCTGATTATCACAAAGATTACTGAAACATATTTCCTGAATTCACCCTTCCTACCTGGAATTATTTCTGCTTCAAAAAGATACTTCTGAAAAACTCGAACATTTTAATATTCGTTTCATCCTGGAGTTTACCAGTCCAGCCGTGGCCTGCACCTTTCACGATGATCAGTTCATGGCGAACCTTTGCCAGTTTCAATGTACTGTCAAGTTTTTGCGCCTGTTGCACCGATACAAAAGGATCAGCATCACCTTGAAAGATCAAAGTA
>JBDSGZ010000156.1:0-10648 GCA_039918735.1 Ginsengibacter sp. | reverse complement strand
AAGAGTATTATTTATTAGTTGGCACTTACACGGGTAGTGGCAGCAAGGGAATCTATGTTTATAATTTTGACGCGAAAACAGGAGCCGTAAAATGGGTGGGCAATACTGATGACGCAAGTAATCCTTCCTTTCTTGCCGTTTCCTGGGATGGTAGAAAGGTATATGCAGTAAACGAAACCGGCGGTGCTAATCCCGCAAAAGTGAGCGCTTATAATTTTGATAAAGGAAGTGGAAAACTCACTTTTCTGAATAGCAGTTTTACCGGAGGAGATGGACCTTGTTATGTTTCGATATCACCTGCGAACAACTGGCTTGCAGTTGCAAATTACGACGGAGGTAGTGCTACAATGCTACCATTAAATGAGGATGGTACGATAAGACCTTACGCACAGTTAATAAACGATTCCATTTATAAAACCACGGACAAAAAAGAAACGCCGCATGTTCATGCCTGTGTGTTTTCCCCTGATGGTAATTTTTTATTTACGCCGGATTTAGGCCTCGACAAAGTAATGATCTATCACTTTAATCCTGCAAGCGAAAAACCTCTTGTGTTGGCCACACCATCTTTCGCGGCGTCCAAATTGGGTGGTGGTCCGAGGCATATGACATTTCATCCAAACAACAAGTTTGCGTTTGTAACCCAGGAAATGGGGGGAGTAGTAAACTCATATCGCTATCAGGACGGTAAGCTGTCCAAGCTCCAGGATATTCCAACATTTCCAAAGGGATTTACCGGAGTGAAGGATGGGGCAGAGATTGTGGTTTCTCCCGATGGAAAGTTTTTATACGTTTCAAATCGGGGAGACTTAAATTCGATTACTATTTTTTCAATTAACCCCACATCCGGTAAATTGAGCCTCATTGGGTACCAATCGACACTAGGAAAAGACCCACGGAATTTTATGATTGATCCGACGGGAAATTATCTGTTAGCCGCGAATTTAAAATCAAATAATGTCGTCGTTTTTAAGATAAATAAGCAAACAGGATTATTGACTGAGACGAATAATCAATTTGACGTGCCGAGTCCGGCTTGTCTTGTGATGATTCGAAAAAATTAGAGCGATATATTTTTCTTTTTAAATAAATTTGATTTTGATAGCCCGGTCGAACTAAAAGTGATGCTAGCTTGGCTCGGTTATTTCTTAGATTATTTTTTTTAAAGAATTTTTTAAAGATTCTTTTTCCGCGCCCTACCCAAAACGATAGACATAGAGCTCTTTAAAAGGAGAAAAGGTTTTTTGTCCCTGATGTTTGATAATCGTCAAACAACATATCTCTCTTCCGCCGGATCACCGGCACTAGAAAGTTTAACTTCATCTTCAAAAAAATTTATAACCAAACAAAATAAAACTATGAGATTATCTGAACGCTGCCAAAGGAAAAACGTTTCCAAATCACTGCGGATGAAGGGACGGGTGGCAACAAAGTTGACTTTGATCTTAATGCTGTTTTTTTCTGCCCATGTGAATGCCGGTGCGCATGCTGATTATCTTCCGGACAATGTGATCCGGGGAAAGATCACTGATCAAAATGGCAATCCTCTTGCGGGAGCAAGCATCAATTTAAAAGGATCCAACATTGGAACAAGTTCTGATGCACAGGGGAATTATGTCATTGACGTTCCAGGTGGGAACGGCGTGTTGATCTTCACGAACATTGGATTCGCCGCACAGGAAATGAGTGTTGCCGGAAGAAGCACGATTGATGTAAAAATGGTGTCGGCAGGAGCGGAATCGTTAAGTGAAGTAGTGGTAACAGCACTGGGCATTAAGAGAGAAGTGAAGTCCCTGACTTATTCCTTGCAGAGCATCAATGGAGACAAATTAAATGAAGCAAAAGATCCCAATTTAATAAACACTCTCCAGGGCAAAGTCGCCGGTGTTACCATTACAAGGGACGCTACCGGTCCTGGTGGCAATTCCAAGGTGATCATCCGCGGTAATCGTTCACTTACAGGAAGTAGTGAGCCTCTGTATGTAATTGACGGTGTGCCTCTGAATGGTGGCATAGGAATGTTGAGCCCTGATAACATTGAAAGCATGACTGTATTGAAAGGTGCATCTGCAGCCGCTCTATACGGTAGCGAAGGTCAGAACGGGGCGATAATTATTACAACGAAAAAGCCGAAGGCAAGTGGAATATCGGTGGATTATAATGGTGGAGTTGCTTTTGACCAGGCCGCAATATTCCCTGATTTACAATATGAATATGGTCAGGGCGATGCCGGTGTTTTCAACGCGAATTCTGAACGTGCATGGGGCCCGAAAGCCACAGGTCAAATGGTGACCTTATGGAACGGAGACGTGGTTCCCTTAGAAGGTCAAAAAGACCGCCTGAAAGATTTTTTCAGAACAGGAACGAACATAACGAATTCTATCGCTGTGAGTGGAGGCAGCGAGAAAATGCAGGCTTATTTTTCTTATGGAAACACTGATGCCAAGGGCATCATGCCCAATAATGATTATTCCAGGCATAATGTGGATTTGAAGGTCAATGCTAATGTATCACCGAAGCTCACCATACTTGCGAAGGGGACATATATATATGAGGATGTGAATAACAGGCAGGTACCGGGAGATGCAGGCACTTACACGCTTCCATCATTGTACTGTGCCCCCACATCCATTCCATTGTCCTCAATGAAAAAGTATTCGGAAATCGATGCTTCCGGCAATGAGGTACAGAGTTATTGGCTTCCGAATTCATCGGTTTTAGAAAACCCTTATTGGACATTGGACAGGGTTCTTTATTATCAGCAAAGTGACCGGTTTTTGGGATTATTTTCCGCAAAGTATGACTTCACAGACTGGCTAAATATCCAGGTTAGAGGAAGCATGGATAAACGTATTTCGAACAACAACCGTAAAATCTACGAAGACAACTATTTCAGCCAGGTGGGCTCTGATTACAGATACGGCGGAAATACCTCTCAGTCATCGAATGTGGACCTGTTGGTTTCCTTTGATCATGACCTCGCGAAGAATTTTCATTTGATAGGAAATGTGGGTGGTTCTGCGCAGCAGGGAAATTATTCAAGTGTTACTGGTCGCGCCAATGGCTTGTTTAAACCGAACTTCTTTTTTATGAGTAATGCCAGGGGCCCGTATGTATCTAATGGTTATGGGAAAAATCCACAAGTTCAATCTATATACGGTAATGCCTCAATTGACTATAAGAAGATGTTGTATTTAGATGTCACCGCCCGTAATGACTGGTCTTCTGCTCTGCCCAAAAACAGTCAATCTTATTTTTATCCGTCCGTAGGTTTATCTGCAATAATCTCGGAAATGGTGGAATTGCCCAACTGGGTATCTTATGGAAAGGCAAGGATTACATTTGCTAATTCTGGTTTTGGAGGCACGGAATATTTAGATCGTAAATATTTTGAAGTCGCCTCAGGAGGAGCAATACTTACCCCGAGTATTCAGTCTTTAGGCACCTATAAACCAGAGTTGACGCATTCATTTGAAACTGGATTAGACTGGCAGTTTTTCAATAGCAGGTTAGGTTTTAATTTGACGTATTATAACACCAGGACCGTGAACCAGTTGCTATTGATTGGAACACCATCTGCTTCGCTGTTTGATCAGAAATATATCAATGCCGGGTTGATTAAGAATACCGGGATAGAATTATTGGTGAATGTTACGCCGATAAGACAAAAGAATTTTGCTTGGGATATCACAGCAAATTATTCCAAGAATAATAACAAGATAGACAGGTTGACTGAAACAATCAGCTCTGTCGTGCTGGACGATGGTGATAATGTTTATTTGATAAAAGCATCTGTAGGAGGAAAATATGGAGAAATGTATGCAAAAGGTTGGGCATCAGATGCCCAAGGCAGGCATTTAGTGGAAGATGATGGAACTCCTGTTTTAACCGATGGCCTGGATGAATATCTTGGTAATTACAATCCGGACTATATGTTAGGTGTAAATAATACCATTTCATTCAAAAATTTTTCATTGAGTTTCCTGATTGACCATCGCCAGGGAGGTACAGTGATCTCCGGTACACAAGCATTGCTCGATCAATATGGAGATTCCAAGGAATCGTTGCGAGGTCGCGAAGATGGAATTATTCTCGACGGTTATACAAGAGACGGTGTGAAAAATACTACCAGCATTTCAGCACAGGGATATTTTGGATTAATTGGAGGAAGGTATCCCGCAGCGGGATTTTATTCTTACTCATCCACGAATACACGGCTCAGAGAATTAACCCTCGGGTTCAGAATTCCTAAGTCAGTGTTGGGGAAAACCAATTTTATAAAGGAAGCAAAGCTGTCTGCTGTCGGAAGAAATCTTTTCTTCTTTCAACGTTCGGCTCCTGTCGATCCTGAAATAACCCGGGGATTAGATGGAGGCGGTTTGGAATATGCCCAGCTTCCTTCTACCCGCAGTTATGGAGTGAATCTTAAACTCTCCTTTTGATTATAAGATGTTTTGGCACCAATAATATTTAAATATAAAAATTTACATAATGAGAGATCGATTATTATCACCTTTTAGAATGCTATCCAGCTTGAGTTTACTCCTGGTATTTGTAGGCATAGGCTGTACCAAGAATTATTCAGAAAGAAATACTGATCCCACCAGGATCACCGATTTAAGCACTGGAGACATAAAGGGATTATTTACTAATGCAGAATACATGGCCATGTATGCCGGAGATAATTCGGCTGAGTACCAATATGCACAAGGATTTGTGGGTGATGTATATTCTCAGTTTACGGCAATCACGGCAACCTTTGATCCGACAGATCGCTACAATATAGAGCAGTCATGGATGCAGGAGCAGTGGATAGCAACTTATATCAAATCCTTACCACCGTTGGTTGCGATTCTTAATGCCACAAACAGCGAGCCCGACGACAAAGCCCTGTATTCGATTGCCAGGGTTTGGAAGGCATTTATAATGCATCGTGCGACTGATCTTTACGGTCCTGTACCTTATTCACAAATTGGTGCCGATTCAACAGTTGTACTCTATGATTCACAGGAAAGCATCTACATGGATTTATTTAAGGAATTACATGAGGCCGTTGCTGACCTGAAAGCGAACATTAGCCTTCCGTCATTCGGCTCCCAGGATTTAATTTACAATGGTGACAACAATGAATGGGTGAAATTTGCGAATACACTGCGCTTGAGACTCGCATTGCGCATTTCAGGAGTAGAACCTGCAATGGCTCAGCAGGAAGCTGAAGCTGCCGTCGCAGATGGAGTAATGACCGACCTGAGCGATGACGCGTACTTACCTTCCTCAACCGTTAATTATAATGGATATTGCAGGCAGTCAGGATGGAACGAGTTCCGGATGAGTTCTGCCATGGAAAGTGTATTGGTTGGATATAATGATCCGCGCTTACCTAAAATCTGGCAACCCGCTTTGAATACAGGCACATACGAAGGCGTGAGAAATGGAATGAATGTTGCTGAAATTTCTCTTGACGAAAATGGTCCGGATAACAATTCCCAGAATACCGATTACCTTCTTCCTGAAAGTCAGTCAACGACTCCAAATACTGTGATGCGTACTGCCGAAGCCTATTTTCTTCGTGCTGAAGGAGCGTTGAACGGATGGAATATGGGAGGAACTGCTGAAGAGTTTTACAAAAAAGGAATCGAAATGTCTTTCCGTACATGGGGGATCAATAATGCCGGAGTGATAGATAATTACATTAACAGTATGGCAGTCCCAATAGCCCCCGGAGGTTATTTCAATACACCTGCACTCACTGACATTCCTGTTAAATTTTCATCGGACCCTGCAAAGCAACGCGAACAAATTCAACAACAAAAATGGATCGCGTTGTTTCCGGATGGCGAAGAAGCCTGGTCTTCAATGAGGGCAACAGGGTTTCCCAAGAGATATCCATTGATACATTCCGATAACCCTGCTGTGCCCGCTGATTCAATGATCCGTCGTATTCCTTTCCTGGACTATGACAGAGATAGAAACGGAGCTGCTGTAGAAGCTGCTGCCTCACTTTTAAGAGGGCCTGACAATGCTGGTACGAGACTTTGGTGGGATGTAAGACCCTAATATTTTGGGGCATCTCCACATTGAAATTTTAGCACTTGCCATTAAGCATTCTAACCTCTAAGGGGTGAGGTTTACAATGTTGGGCGAAGCAATGAAACAAAAATTCTTATTGGTAAAAAATGAAATCTCAAAGATCAGAATGGGAGTTATTATTTTAATAAGGTCGATCTAAATTTTAGTTATAATGAAAGGGGTAATGCGAAATTTTTTGAATGCTTTTTTAATTCGGCGGTTTTCCGTCAAGGCGCTTTTAGTTCTGCTTGCAATTGTCGGCTTAGAGCAATGTAAAAGTAAAGACCAGGCGACTTTGCCTGTAGGTGATCCTGGCAATGGGGGGCTGCTGCTTCCTGATAATTTTGATGCGTTGATAGTAGTTGATAGTATCGGCAGAGCGAGGCATCTCGCAGTGAGTGAAAATGGAGACATTTATGTAAAACTAGAATTCAATGATGCCATGAATGGCCGCGGAGGAAGTGTAGGACTTAGGGACTTAAACGGGGATGGAAAAGCAGATAGCATCGTGTACTTTGGTGATTATACTGACGTAGGCGGTTCAGCAGTTGGGATGACGATACATGACGGCTATCTCTATACAAGCACGGTAACGCAAGTCCTGAGAAATAAATTAACCCCTGGTGAATTAGTCCCTACCAGTAAGACTGACATTTTGCTTACTGACACGAGTCATAATGTTGCCCGCAATTGGCACACGACAAAGCCTGTGGCTTTTGACAAGAAGGGAAACATGTATGTGCCGTTTGGAGGTCCTACTGATGCAGGACAGAATCTTGCTCAATTCGGCCCGATTGGAATTCCAGGCGGACGCGGTGAAGATCCAGATCCAGATTTGGAACATTATGCAGGAATCTGGCGGTTCGACGCAGATAAAACCAATCAAACACAAAAGGATGGAGAAAGATATGCTACCGGGATAAGAAGCATTGTAGGTATGACGTGGAGTCCATTGGACAACACTTTATATGCGGTAGTAAATGGAATAGATAATTTCCATACCATCTATCCAGATCTCTACACAACCTGGCAAGCTGCCGTGCTTCCCGCAGAGACTTTAGTGAAAGTGAAGGAAGGTGATAATTATGGTTGGCCCTATGCTTATTATGATCAAATGCAGGGAAAAAATGTTTTGCAACCCGGTTATGGAGGTGATGGAAAAATCATTGGAAGAGCAAGTAAGTTTTCAGTTCCCGCAATGGGTTTCCCCGGTCATTGGGCACCAATGGATTTATTATTTTACAAGGGAGATCAATTTCCTGCAAGGTATAAGAATGGCGTCTTTGTTGCATTTCACGGATCCACTGACAGATCTCCTTATTCGCAGGCGGGTTTTATAGTTGTCTTCATACCGTTTGAAAACGGCGCTCCTACCGGAAACATTTTACAGGGAGGAAAATGGGAAGTGTTTGCAGATGGGTTCACCAGTATGGATACTGTTGAGAATACAAGCGACGCAAAGTACAGGCCGATGGGACTTTCTGAAGGCCCTGATGGCTCTTTGTATATTTCAGAGTCAAATAAGGGGAGAATCTGGAGGGTTATGTTTAAGGGAGATAAGAATAAATTTGGAGAAGGGCAACTGGCCAGGATGGAAGCAAGGAAATCAGTAGCCTATATTAAAACTCCTGATCCTGTAAAGGACGATCTTCATAAAGGCAGTACGCTCGAAGGAAGCATATTGTATGATATCAGTTGCGCCACTTGCCACCAGCGAAATGGCAAAGGAGATAATGGCCGGTTTCCGCCACTGGTAGGTTCGGATTTTGTAACGGGAGATAAGGATCAATTGATCAGAATTATTCTTCACGGACTACAGGGCCCTATTAAAGTTGATGGGAAAACCTGGGATGGGATTATGCCTGCGCATGGTGAACATTTAGACGACCATGCGGTTGCTTCTATCGTAACTTATATCAGGAAGAGATTTGGTGAAAATTCCAGTGCTGTAACTAATATAGAAGTAGCCAGGAACAGGAAAAAATGAATTGTGATTGACTGGCTTTTGAGATGGCCGAACAGAAATGTTTTTTGGAATACATGAACGGAGTGTTTCTCAATTGATAGATTATAGGTATTGCAAATCATAATTTTGAGCGAAGTCTTAATGATCACAAATAGAATTCTCTTGAACCGTTCTTTGTCTGCGCATACTTCTACATGAATGTTATCAAAGACTTATTTCGCGACAAACTCCTCTTCACGTCTGATAAAATGATTAAATTGACGTGGCCAAAAAAATTGAATAAAAGAGATCTGAATTTTCAGTCGCTCCGTATCAAAGTAAACACGGCATCATGTCAACTATGTTGAAAAATATTTATCTCGTTGCTTTAATCTACCTGTTTATTGGCTGTCGTGAAAAGACCACTCAACTATTTACAATTCTTGATGAAGGACGGACCGGCATCAATTTTAAAAACACGTTGTTTGAAGATGAGTCTTTGAATGTGTTGAACTATACATATTTCTATAACGGTGGTGGAGTAGCGGTTGGTGATATAAATAACGATGGATTGCCTGACATTCTCTTCACGGGAAATATGGTTAAAAACAGGCTCTATCTAAACAAGGGAGATTTTAAGTTTGAAGATATAACTTCCAAAAGTGGTGTTGCGGAAAAACAAGGGTGGTGTACCGGCGCCAGTTTTATAGATATCAATGGTGATGGTAAATTAGATATTTACATATGTCGTAGTGCCGATGGAGATCCTCAAAAAAGAAAGAATTTATTGTTCATCAACAATGGTGATCTCACATTCACAGAAGAAGCAGACAAGTATGGATTAGCAGATAGGGGCTATTCAACGCAGGCAGTCTTTTTTGATTATGATCAGGACGGTGATCTCGATTGTTTCGTTGCCAATCACTCCTTACAAAAATATACATCGGGAGCGCAGCAGAATCCTGAGCTTCGAAATCAACGCAATCCTGATTTTGCCAATAAATTATACCGCAACGACAATGGGCATTTCACAGATGTAAGCAAGGAAGCGGGTATTACCTCCAATGTATTTACGTTTGGATTGGGCTTGTCCGTCACAGATTTCAACAATGATGGGTGGCCAGATATATATGTCTCTAATGATTTTAATGAAGCTGATTATTTATTCATCAACAATCGCGACGGTACGTTTAGTGAAGATGCTCCAAAAGAGATGGACCAGGTTCCTTTGTATTCAATGGGCTGTGATGCTGCAGACTATAACAATGACGGACTCGTGGATTTAATGACTTTGGATATGTTGCCCGAAAGTAATAGGATGCAAAAGATGCATAGTGGGTCGGAAAATTTTGATAAGTTCCAATATCTCTTCGCCAGGGGATTTTATTTCCAGTACAATAGAAATATGCTGCAGAAAAATAACGGTGATGGTACTTTCAGCGACATTGGTCAACTCGCCGGCGTGTCTAACACTGATTGGAGTTGGAGCGCTTTACTAAGTGATTTCGATAATGATGGCAGCAAAGATCTTTTTGTAAGTAATGGTTATGTAAAAGATTATACTGACATGGACTTTATAAAGTTCACAGTTAATAATGTGGTACAAGCAAGGCAGGGCGGACCTACAGCTCCTGTGAAAGAGTACATTGCCAAAATGCCCACCAATGAAATGACCAATTATATTTTTCAAAACAATTCAGACGAGACTTTCAGCAACAAGACAAAGGAGTGGGGGATGGAGCAAAAGTCAGTGGCGGCGGGAGCAGCCTATGCTGATTTAGATGGTGACGGAACGCTGGATTTGGTAATAAACAACACCAATGCCCTGGCTGGTATTTATAAAAACAATAGCGGTTCCTTAGTGAAGAATAATTTTCTTAAAATAAAATTGATCGGCGATGCGAAAAATTCAGGCGGCATAGGTTCTAAATTGAAATTATTTTGCGGAAGCCAGCAATTCTACCAGGAACAGTTTCCTGTGCGGGGTTTTCAATCATCTGTTGATCCGGTATTAAATTTTGGAATTGGAAAACATACGGTTATTGATTCCTTATTAATTATTTGGCCCAATGCAAATTCGCAAGTCCTTCGAAATGTAAAACCAAACCAACTACTTACATTAAAATTGGTTGATGCCCATGATAGCTGGCATTACGATACAATAGTAAATAGAAGCGAGCAATATTTTTCAACCGATACTTTGAGAGAGATCGTTCATGCGGAGAATAGTTTCAGTGACTTCACGGTCCAGTCATTGTTGCCGAATTATCTTTCCAGGCAGGGGCCTTGCATCGAAGTTGCGGATGTAAATAAAGATGGATTGGATGACATTTTTTTCGGAGGAGCAAAAGGACAGCAATCTGAAATATTTATTCAGAATTCAAACGGCACATTTACTAAGAAGGCAGAATCAGCATTTATGGTAGATTCTGTAAGTGAAGATATAGCTGCTGAATTTTTTGATGCAGATGGCGATGGAGATTTGGATCTGTATGTCGGTGCTGGCGGGTATGAATTTAATGAGAATGATCCTGCCTTGCAAGGCAGACTATACATCAACGATGGCAACGGAAATTTTACGAAAAAGGAGAATGCTATTCCTAAAATGTCCATTAGTACAGGTTGCGTGAGAGC
>JBDSGZ010000155.1:0-13408 GCA_039918735.1 Ginsengibacter sp. | reverse complement strand
CCAACGATATTTATAAGCTCAATTTTGCTAGACACAAACACTATATTGCTCCGGGGCTTTGACCATTTATTAACCTAAAAAAAATGAGCCGGCAAATTTGAATTCTGTTTTCTCTGTAAATTCGTATGAAATGGAAACCCTCGATATTCCGAAATATGTACTGAACGAAGACGAAGAGAAAAAGGAAATTCTGCGGCGTTATCGTGCACTCCTGAGAGCTCTAAAACCAAAGCTGAAGCCGGGGGATAAAGAAGTTGTGCGCCGGGCTTTCGAAATAGCTGTAGATGCACACAAAACTATGCGTCGGAAAAGCGGAGAGTCTTACATCATGCATCCTATCTCTGTAGCTATGATTTGTGTCGAAGAAATTGGCCTTGGAGTCCGCAGTACCATTTGTGCCCTGATGCATGATACAGTTGAGGATACCGATGTAACGCTTGATGATGTTCAGAGAGAATTTGGAAGCGAAATTGCAAAAATTGTTGATGGGCTTACCAAAATATCTAATGTTCTGGACACCAATTCATCGCAACAGGCAGAAAATTTCAAAAAGATTTTACTTACACTGACCGACGATCCCAGGGTCATTTTAATAAAACTTGCTGACCGTCTCCACAACATGCGCACGCTCGACAGCATGAAGCGTGAAAAACAACTGAAGATTTCTTCTGAGACGGTTTATGTGTATGCTCCTTTGGCCCACCGGATGGGATTGTACAATTTGAAAACGGAGATGGAGGATCTCGCCATGAAGTACATGGAGCCCGACAGCTACCGGTACATTGCGCAAAAACTTGACAATACTAAAAGAGAGCGTTCCCGTTATATCAATGACTTCATTCGCCCTATAAAAGAAAAACTCAGCCAGGGACATTTTGATTTTGAAATTTACGGTCGGCCAAAAAGTATTCATTCCATCTGGACTAAAATGAAGAAGAAAGGAGTGTCGTTCGAAGAGGTTTACGACTTGTTTGCCATCAGGGTCATTTTAAATTCACCACCAGAAAGAGAAAAGGAAGACTGCTGGAAAGTCTATAGCCTGATAACCGATGAATATACTCCTGCGCCGGAACGAATGCGTGACTGGCTCAGCAATCCGAAAAGCAATGGCTATGAAGCGCTTCATACAACCGTTATGGGTGCGCAGGGGAAATGGGTGGAAGTTCAGATCCGCACTAAACGAATGAATGACATTGCTGAAAAAGGTCTGGCTGCTCACTGGAAGTACAAAGAAGACACGAATGAGGAAAACCGCTTCGATAGCTGGTTTCGGCAGATCAGAGAAATGCTCTCCAGCCAGGATACTAACTCCATTGACTTTCTCCAGGATTTCAAAGTTTCTTTCCTAGCTGAAGAAATTTACGTGTACACTCCCAAAGGTGATGTCAAGATGTTGCCGATCGGTGCTTCGGCGCTCGACTTTGCATTTGCCGTGCATACCGCGGTTGGGGAAAAATGCATTGGCGCAAAAGTGAATCATAAGTTAGTTCCTCTCGGTCATAAACTTAGGAGCGGTGATCAGATCGAAATCATTACTTCAGCCAAACAAAAGCCGAGCAGAGAGTGGCTGAAATATGTGGTAACCACCAAAGCAAAAACGAAAATAAAAGATTCTCTAAAGGAAGAGAAGAGAGCCATTGCTGAGGAAGGGAAAAATGTATTGCATAGAAAGCTTGACCACCTGGGTGCATCGATGAGTGCCGGAAACATGGATGAATTAACCTCGTTTTATAAACTGCCTTCCCAACTTGATTTACTTTATGAAATCGCAATAAAGAAAATTGATTTATCAGAATTAAAAGAATTTTCAGTGTTGGGGGATAAACTCATTCCTCCAAAAATTATTAAACCCGCTGCGGAAGAAAAGCCCGAACATGATACCAAGGCACACCAAAATAAGAAAGACACAGAGCTGATTATATTCGGAGAGAGCAGCGACAAAATAATGTACACACTGGCCAATTGCTGTAAGCCGATCCCAGGCGATGATGTGTTTGGATTCATCACGCAGGGTGAGGGATTGAAAATTCATAGAACCAATTGCCCAAACGCACCAAGATTGTTATCCAATTATGGGCACCGGGTGGTAAAAACAAAATGGGTTAAGAACAAAGAAATTTCTTTTTTAACGGGTATAAAAATTATTGGTCTCGATGATGTAGGTGTCATCAACAAGATTACGAATCTCATTAGTGGTACTTTAAGGATCAATATAAATGCGCTTACCATCGAGGCGAATGATGGCCTCTTTGAAGGAAACATAAGAGTGTATGTGCATGACAAAGATGAACTCGAAGAATTAGTAGAGGAGTTGAAAAACCTTCCCGGTATAGAAAGCGTCGATAGGTACGACACTGAATAGCTGCTAGCTGAACATATTGCTATCAGCGGAATCAATTGGGTCCTATTGATCAAACATCCAATTAATTATCTTCGCGGGCTGAATGTATAAACTGCTCCGCAATATCTTGTTCTGGTTCGATGCTGAAGGCGTGCATCATTTTTCGATGAATTTTCTTCGCGTCCTTTGCAATAATTCTTTTATCAGACATTCGATTCGAAAAAAATTTAACCGCAGTAGTGAATCTATTTCCCGGTCTTTATTCGGCTTAAATTTTTCTAACCCGGTTGGCCTTGCGGCAGGGTTCGACAAAAATGCAAAATACCTGAGAGAGCTGTCAGCACTGGGGTTTGGCTTTGTCGAAATAGGAACGGTTACCCCTTTACCTCAGTCCGGAAACTCAAAGCCCAGGTTATTTCGTTTGCCAAAGGACAAAGCCCTGGTCAACAGAATGGGTTTTAATAATGAAGGAGTAGCTGTGATCGCAGAAAGACTAAAAAAATACCGCTTACAAGAAAGTGTTTTAAAGATCGGCGGGAATATTGGAAAAAATAAAAACACACCAAATGAAGATGCCCGGTTGGACTATGAGAAGTGCTTCAACTCGCTGCATGGGTGCGTAGATTATTTTGTTGTGAACGTGAGTTCTCCTAATACCCCTGGATTGAGAGATCTCCAGCAAAAGGTTTCATTGAGAACGATTCTCACCCATTTGCAAAAACTTAATCGATCAAAACCAGAGCAAACGCCATTGCTATTAAAAATTTCCCCTGATTTATCTCTTGATGAGTTGAACGATGTAATCGACCTGGCTTTTGAAATAGAGCTTGACGGAATTGTTGTTGCCAACACTACCATCAAAAGGGAACACCTAATTTCGTCCGCGCTGGAAATTAAAAAGGTCGGAGCGGGAGGCTTAAGCGGAATGCCATTGAGAGAAACATCAACTCAAATGATAAAATATATTTGCGAAAGAACTGTTGGTAAAATTCCTGTGATAGCAAGCGGCGGAATATTCACGGGAAAGGACGCTAAGGAAAAGATGGAGGCGGGCGCATCACTCATACAGGTATGGACTGGTTTTATTTACGTAGGTCCTTCTATTGTTAAGAATATTTGCAAATCAATCAATTAATTTTACGAATAAGCAGCCCACGAATGAGTCATTTATTCACTACCGATAGCATCATTAGCTTTTTTATTCTCGTTCTCCTTGAAGTTGTGTTGGGGATAGATAATGTGATTTTTGTAAGCATCATCATCAATAGGTTGCCGGAAAAGAAGCATAAAAAGGCCCGGTTATTTTGGGTGATTGCCGGCAGCATTGTGAGAAGCCTTTTATTGCTTGGCCTTGGATGGTTACTTTCTCAAAAAGGAAAGTCCGTTTTTACTGTATTCGATAAAGGCTTTGACCTGTCAAGCCTTGTAATGCTTGCCGGTGGCTTATTTCTTATTTACAAGTCCGTGCATGAAATACACCAGAAGCTGGAAGGCGATGATGTGCAAATTGAAAAAAGGAATGGCAAAGAGTACAGCTTTCCCCAGGCATTGATGCAAATAGCATTGGTAGATATGGTTTTTTCATTTGATAGTATTATCACTGCTGGTGGCACTGCCAAGCACGTGGAGATCATGATAGCGGCTGTTATTATCGCGATGATCCTCATGTTTTCCTTCAGTGCTGTTATAGCAGCTTTCATTCACAAACATCCTACGTTTAAAATGCTTGCACTCTCATTTCTTGTCATGATCGGGCTAAGTCTTGTTATTGAAGGATGGGCTTCGGAAAAGGCTGAGGATTTGCACCTCAAAAATTATATCTATTTCGGGATGGCATTTTCTTTCCTGGTGGAAGTATTAAATATGAGTGCAAGGAAAAGACAAATGAAGAGAGTGGTACAATTAAATGAACCGCATTTGGACTCAGAAGAAAAATATGAAGGTGACGAAGCAAAATAGTGGTTGCTTATTTCTTTCAAAAGGTTGCTTGTTATAAAAACCCATTCTCAAAAGCCGGGCAAGCCTAAACATTTCCGCATAATCTTGGTTGTATGAATGGTAAATTACCTGAAAAAAGAAATTGTAATTTGCAATAAATTATGAAGATGAATTCATTTGTAAAAATGAAATTCTGGTAAAAAACAAAATATGAATATTGGAATTGTATGTTATCCAACATATGGCGGAAGCGGAGTTCTAGCTACGGAATTAGGAAAAGCATTGGCTGAATTAGGCCATAACGTTCATTTTATCACCTATCAGCAACCAGTAAGATTAGGCGGTTTTCATGCTAATATTTTCTATCATGAGGTGAGAGTTCCTACTTATCCGTTGTTTGATTATCCTCCTTATGAAACCGCTCTTGCGAGCACAATGGTAGATGTGATTATGAATAATGATGTGGAGTTATTGCACGTTCATTATGCCATTCCGCATGCGTCTGCCGCTTTTATGGCAAGGCAGATCTTGTTGAAAGAAGGTTATAATATTCCTGTGATCACAACCCTGCACGGAACGGATATTACATTGGTAGGTCGTGATAAAACGTATTCCCCCGTGGTAACATTTTCAATGAATGAAAGCCAGGCTATTACTGCGGTATCAAAAAATCTACGAGATGAGACCTACAAGAATTTTAACATCGAAAAAGAGATCGAGGTAATTTACAATTTTGTTGATGTAGATCGGTTCAACAGGAAACCCGTTACAGCCTTTAAACAAATCATTGCTCCTGAAGGTGAAAAAATAATATTACATGCATCCAATTTTAGGAAAGTAAAGAGAGTAGGCGATGTTGTAAAAGTATTTGAACAGGTAAACAAAAAAATCCCGTCCAAGTTATTATTTGTTGGTGATGGACCCGAACGTACTTTCATCGAAAGACTCAGCCGTGAGTGTGAGGCACATCATGACATCAGGTTTCTTGGACGGCAGGAGCAGATGGAAGATATTCTCGCCATCACGGATCTTTTTATTTTGCCCAGTGAGTACGAAAGTTTTGGGCTTGTTGCATTGGAGGCGATGGCATCCAGTGTTCCAGTTATTTCGAGCAATGCTGGTGGTCTTCCTGAAATAAATATTAACGGTGTTACTGGATTTCTGAGTGAAGTTGGCGATGTCGATGATATGAGCAAAAACATTATAGATCTTTTTTCTGATGAGAACGCATTTGCACAGATGAAAAAAAATGCCTTGGAACAGGCGATGAAATTCGACATTGGAAAAGTCGTTCCGCAATATGAGAATCTTTACAAAAAAGTGTTAGAGTTAAACACACAACCTCACCGGGTTTGACGTATTTCTATAATCGTTTATTTTCTCAGCCAATGTTCAGGATTCACATTGTCACTCTCTTTCATAAGAATAAAATCAACCTGCCCCTGACCTTCATCGTTAGCACCCGCTTTGCCTATCACCTCGCCGGTTTTTACATTGTCGCCTCTTTGTACACTTGCTGAAGCAAGATTGCTATAGACCGTAAAGTATTTTCCATGTTTCAGGAAAACAGCCTGCTTGTCTTCTATATAACTAACAAGAGTTACCTCGCCATCGAATACTGCTTTTACAGGCTGGCCTATTTTGGTACCAATTGTTACACCTGGATTATCATAATTTATTTTTCCGGGCAGTTCGTTAGGTCCAAAATGGGCTATGATGAAACCGACTGCAGGCCAGGGCAATGCGCCTCGATTTCTTTCAAAGCTTGCATCGAGTGCTCTCTCTGCGTCTGTACTAACTAACACACTACCTGAAGGTCTGCTTTCTTTGGCTGGAACTGCTGTAGTCTTGTTGGTCGAAGCTTTCGATGCAGCGGTGTTATTATTGGAGGCATCACTTTTCTTAGCCGCCGCAAGTCGTTCTTTTTCTTTTTTATTTGCTTCTGCTCTCGCAAGTGCTATCTCTCTTTTAATCATTGCCGAGATCATGTTCCTCAGTTTGGCATCTTGCTTTTTCTTTGCGTTGATCTGGGCCGTGAGCTCCTTCTGCTGTCCTTTAATTTTTGTTACAATTAACTGTTTCTCCTGCTGTTGCTTTTCGAGAGCGGTCAATTCTTTATCACGTTCTGTCAACACATGATTTTTCTTTTGTTTGGTTGAAGACAGTGTCTTTATGCGCCCTTCCAGCATTTCCTGCGTACTAAGAATATTTTCCGCCTGCATTTCACGATAGCTTCTGTAAGATTTTAAATAGGTAATACGCTTGATCGCATCATTAAAACTGGAAGCTGAAAAAATGAAATTGAGAAAGTCATAGTTGCTCCGGTTCTTATAAGCGTAGACCATGCTTTTTGCATATTCCGTCTTAAGGGTGTCCAGCACTTTCGACATTCTCACTATTTCCTTCTGGCTGAGAAAAATGTCGTCGTTTAGTGTTCTTATTTCCCCGGTAATATTATCTATCACGTTTCCCTGCAGATTTATTTTTTTATTGATCAGGGTCAAACCACCAATATTCACTTTGGCGGTTTTCCTTACTTCTTCCAAAGCCTTTTCAGTCTCCGCTATTTCTTTCCTTAGTTGCTCTCTTTGCTGTTGAAGAGCATCTTTGTCCTCGGTTTGCTGGGCGTAAGAACTTAAACCAATTAGAACGAATGCAAGTATTGTCAGTACTTTTTTTTGCATGAAAATCAAATTTTTTATAAAATCGAAACGATTGTTTTTCTGGTACATTGTAGACTTTTAAAGTAACAATTATTTTACTTTATAATTTGGCGGAACTATAAACCGGAATGATAATTCATTGTTAAACTCATATTGTTTAAAAGACAGCACAATATTGACTTTTGTTTTTTCTGAAATACTTATCGCGCGGTTCGTAGCAAAATAATAATTTTCGTTTTTTTCATAACCTCCATAAGTAAAATTGGCTGTACGGTTTTCGGTTTCATTAAGATCATCGAGCCTGCTGCTTTCCATCAGATTGGTGCTTTCTGAGACCGTTAATAAATTTTTAAACAGTTCGCCGACGGTAGCAATCAGGATGTGATTTTCCGTTCGCCTGTAAGCGACTATACTATCTCCCACATAAATTGGATTGCCAACGATCACATCCTGTAATGTTGAAAAGGTGAGTGGAATATGAATGACTTTTTCGATGTAGCTAAATGGATGAAATTCCACTTCTTTATCCAGTTTGTATAAAATGATGACCGTGTCTTTTGTAATAAAAACTCTAAGCGCTTCCACGCCTACTCCTAGAAATGTCGCATTTATCGACGCCCAGATCATGCTGTCTTTGTACAATCGTACAAATGCGTTCAAGTCGGACTGCTTCCCTTTGCTATCCCCATACTCTACTTTTATTTTAGCAGAAAACGTCGTGAAGTTTCGTTGATTACGGTCAAGACTCTGCAGAGTCATATGAGCTTCCTGCACAATTGAATCTCTATTGCTGGCGGAAGGATTTATTACGTTTACTGAGTCATTTATATTTGGGATCGTTTGCAACTTTTTGGTTGCACGGCAACCCACAGCTCCATATATCGTAACAAACGCTGTAAGAATAAAGGCGAGTATTTTCAACATTCAATCTTTTTAATTATAGTTTTCCGGTGTGACCAAAACCACCTTCCCCTCTTGCGGATGTTCGTAATTCCCCTGTAGGAATCCATACCGCTCTTTCCACTTTGGCTACAACCATCTGCGCTATGCGCTCACCATGATTGACCCAATATTCCTGGTTCGATAAATTTATGAGAATAACTTTTAACTCTCCCCGATAGTCGCTATCAACTGTTCCTGGCGAATTCAGGCAGGTGATTCCGTGGTTGGCTGCTAGCCCGCTTCGCGGCCTCACTTGTACTTCAAATCCTTCGGGTATTTCAATGAAGATTCCGGTGGGGATCATTGCTCTCTCCAGGGGCTGCAATATAATGGGCGTTGTAAGGTTGGCTTTAAGATCAAGACCAGCAGAGCCATCTGTGGCGTACTCGGGCAAAACATTCGTTGAATTGTTGATAATTTTAATTTCCACTTGATGCATAATGACAAAGATAAGAATGCATAGGGGTGATAAAAATTACTTGTCGGAATCTACGGATTGAAGCAAGACGGTGGCATAGGCAGCGACGCCTTCCTCACGTCCGACAAATCCCATTTTTTCTGATGTAGTCGCCTTAATTGAAACAGCATTTTCCGGCAATGAAAGAATATCAGCAATCACTTTTTGTATTGACGGAATATAAGGCTGAATTTTAGGTTTTTCAATACAAATCGTTGAGTCAATATTGCCCACTGTAAAGCCAGCTGTTTTCACAAGTAGAAAAGTTTTTTGTAATAAAATCTTACTATCGATATTCTCATATTCCTTTGAGGTGTCAGGAAAATGAAAACCAATATCGCCCAGGCATGCAGCGCCCAGCAGGGCATCGCAAATGGCATGAAGCAATACATCTGCATCGCTGTGGCCGAGCGCACCTTTTACATGTGGCAGTTTGACTCCACCTATCCAGAGATCGCGACCCGGAACAAGCTGATGAAAATCAATTCCAAAACCAATTCTAAATGACATTAGGAAAGAAATTTTACCAAAGTCGTAAAATTAAGATATTACAAACCGATTGTAAGAAATAGAAGAGGCATGGCAGAAACAAAAATGCCTCATATTGAACTGAGGCATTTTTCTAATGATATAATTATTTGTTTTACTCAGTTGTGCCCGGCGAAGAGTCTTTATCAAGATTAAACACGATGCTAAACCTTAAAGTGTTCGATAAAGGATTTCTGTTTATCCCATTCCCTGAAGGAATGAGGTAAGAAAAATTTAATCCGAACATATTGTAATTTAAACCAGCACCGACCGTAAAATATTTACGATCACCTTTAGTTGGCGCTTCGTAAAAATAACCTGCTCTAAAAGCAAATTGATCGTTGTAAGAATATTCAGCTCCGACTGACACCTGGAACTCTTTTATTTCTTCACTGAAGCCACCGGGGGCATCTCCAAATGAACTGAACCAACTGCTTACAACACCTTTACTATGATAGTTTGCCAGCCCTGCAGAATCCCCCAATGCCGGAGGCGTTGGTACAAGGAGTTTATTGATATCAAGTCCGAAAGTAATCTTATTGATTTCGTCGTAGGCTTTTACATAAGCAATTCCTAGCCCAAGGTTTGCCGGAATAAAGTCTTTCTCTGAAGCATCGTTGGTATAGGAAATTTTTGCTCCAAGATTTGAAAGAGTAATACCCCAATTCAGACCAGAGGCATCGGTACTTCCTTGTGTGCCGTAATGAAATATTGAAAGATCACCAGCTACCGAACTGCCCGTTTTATAAGTAGACCCGCTAACAGACTGCCCGCTAGCAAGATTTGAGTTGATATATCTTAACGCTATTCCAATACCAAGTTGATCTGATAATTTACGTGAGTAACCGGCGTCGAATGCAAATTCTCTTGGCCTGTAGGTTTGCAGATCATTACCAAGATTGTCTGTAAACTGGATATTGCCAAGACTGAAATAACGGAGTGATGCCGAGATCGCCTGCATTTGGTCAAGCTGATGGTATCCTGCCGCAGAAGCAAGGTACACGTCATTCAGGTCAAGTCCTTTCAACCATGGAGTGTATGTTAATGAAATGGATGATTTACTTACAGCGAATGGAATTTTTGCCTGGTTCCAAAACGGCGAATTAGCATCCGGCGTTGTAGCGATACCTACGTCACCCATACCTCCGGCCCGGGCGTCTGGCGAAATTCTCAGGAATGGAACCGCGGTAGTTACAACATTGATCGGATTGGCGGCGCTTTGCGCATTAACGGCAAACGCACTTCCCAGCAGCATGGCTAATGCCGTTAATCTCAAAGAAACTTGTTTCATGTGTAAAATTGGCTTGGTTAGGTAGAGCTAAAACTATATGGATTAGTTTTTGGAGTTGTAAAAATATATGTTTTATTCAAAAGGGCAATTAAATATAGCTGTCTCAAGAATACCAACCGTGCTCTGCTTAAGTAGCATTTCAAGCATAATTATTGGACATCTTATCGCAAACTTTTCAGTTTAATTGAACGTTTTGCTCAGGTGAATATTGTATGATACCGATAGCTATAATGTACTCCTCCCGATTCTGGCTTTTCGTATTTTAATTTTGGGGAGCTCCAATCAAAGGAATTATCCAAAGAGAAAGGTCGAGTTCAAAATAGATATGTGAATAGTTTGCAAAAGTGTCAAAAGCAGTCCGAATAGGGCTTTAAATGCCAAATCAAAATCAAATAAAGTATTTATATTCGCCGTTACAATATCGTATCCCAACACAATAACACTGAAAACCTTTCGTTAAATAATTCTTCAAAACGAATGCACATGCTAAAATCATTTTCCGGCCGTAATTTATTGTTCCTGTTACTGGCTGCGTCCTTCACTTTTTCCTCTTGCCATAAGAAGAAGGATAAGTCATCTGTGACCGGGTGGAACTATGACGATAAGAATTATGGAAACTTCCATGTTCTGAAAGCAAATGAACAAAAGGCAGGACCTGGTCTTGTGTTTGTTCAGGGCGGAACTTTTACAATGGGAGCAAAAGAAGAGGACGTGATGGGAGACTGGAATAATATTCCAAGGCGGGTAAGTGTTAACTCTTTTTACATTGATGAAACAGAAGTTGCCAATGTTCACTACCGTGAATATTTATATTGGCTTTCTAACACTTTTGATAACGACACTACCATTATGAGAATGGCTTTGCCGGATACATTGGTATGGAGAAGCGAATTGGCATACAATGAACCTTATGTTGAATATTACTTCCGGTATCCTGCATATAATTATTATCCCGTTGTCGGTGTCACCTGGGAACAGGCACATGATTTTTGTATCTGGAGAACCGACAGGGTGAACGAAAAAATATTGATCGATAAAGGTTATTTAAATAAAAGAGCACCGATAGCTGCAATGAAAGGAGGTCAGGGTGAACAGACTTTCAACACTGATACTTATATCATGAATCCTGATGAGATCAATAATAAAACAGCTCCTAAAAAAGGCGCATTGAAAGACATCAGCGGAAGACCTAGAAAGGTGATCACTTTTGAGGACGGTATTTTACTTCCGGGCTATCGTCTTCCAACTGAAGCTGAGTGGGAATATGCTGCCTATGGTATTATAGCACAAAATCCTAAACCTCGTACGAAAGAAAAGAATCATGGTGAAGAAGTAATTTCAAACCAACAGGTTTATTCATGGAGCAAGAATGTAAATGGTCTTCGTGATAACCGTCGTGGTAGCTGGCAAGGACAGTTTTTAGCAAACTTTAAAAGAGGCAATGGAGACGTAATGGGTGTTGCGGGCGGATTGAATGATCGGGCTGCCATACCTGGTCCAATTAAATCTTTTTATCCAAATGGATATGGATTGTATAACATGAGTGGAAACGTGAGTGAGTGGGTTGGCGATGTTTATCGCCCACTGACATCGCTTGATGAGGATGATGTGAACCCATATCGTGGTAATAAATTCACGCGCTTTTATAAGAATTCACAAGGTGAATATGAAAGAGATACTCTCGGTCGTTTAAAGAAAGAAGTTGTTCCTGACTCAGAAGCCGTAAAGCGTCGTAACTATCAAAAGGGTGATGTTATCAACTATCTCGATGGTGATTCAATCTCTGCAGTAACATACGGATATGGGATAACATCTTTGATCAGTGACAAGTCAAGGGTTATCAAAGGAGGAAGTTGGAATGATATGCCTTATTGGTTGTCCCCAGGCGCAAGGCGATACATGGAGCAGGATCAGGCAAGCAGTACCGTTGGTTTCAGATGTGCTATGACGAGATTAGGTAGCCCGGAAGGAAACGGGTTTAAGGAAGGAAATATTTTTGGACAACGGAAACAAAATAAAAAGAAAAAAAGATAATCATACGGTGATGAAAATATTAAAAGCCTCTTACTTTTTAAAAAGTAAGAGGCTTTTTGATTGAGGACAATTCTTATGAACACATACTTTTGCGGATATGAATCTTGAAGATATTTATAGGATCTATAAGCGAAACCCTTCGGTCCAAACAGATACACGGAAATTGAAAGAGGGCGATTTATTCATGGCCTTGAAAGGACCCAATTTTAATGGAAACGAATTCGTTCGGCTAGCCCTTGATCAAGGAGCCGCATTTGCAATAGTTGATGAGGCGTTGCCTTTTACTGATGATCGACTGATCAAAACCGAAAATGTCTTATTGACATTGCAGGAATTATCCAAATATCATAGGCTGGTGTTAGAAAGAGACGGAGGCGAGAGATCTCCCTCGTTTTTAGCGATTACGGGAAGTAACGGCAAGACAACCACTAAAGAATTAATTAACAAAGTACTCTCGACCAAATATAAAACTTATGCTACCCGTGGGAATTTGAACAATCACATTGGGGTACCACTTACAATCTTAGAAATCAGGCCAGATGTGGAAATTGCTGTAATTGAAATGGGAGCAAATCACCTCGGAGAAATAGCCGGATACTGCGAATATGCCATGCCAACCCATGGAATGATCACTAACTGTGGCAAGGCCCACCTTGAAGGTTTTGGCAGTGTTGAAAATGTGAAGAAGGGAAAAGGCGAGCTTTTTCAGTATTTGCGGGCACACGATAGAACTGTGTTTGTAAATGCAGACGATGCCTCAGTTGTCAGTCTTGCATCTGGAATTGAGAAGAGTATTTTTTATGGAAGCAACGGAAAAAATGTTAGCGGGGTTATTTTAGAAAGTGATCCGTTCATCCAGGTAAGTATAAACAGTTCTACACCTTTTTCATTCAGAACAAATCTTGTAGGCAATTATAATTTTTCAAATTTGTTGGCGGCCGTGAGCATAGGAAGATATTTTAAGGTAGAGGATAAAACGATCAAGGAAGCAATTGAAAGTTATTTCCCTACTAACAGCCGGTCGCAGTTGCTACAGCTTGGTAGTAATCTAATTATTTCTGATACATACAATGCCAATCCCGGCAGTATGAAGGCTGCTATAGAGAACTTCGCTGCGATGAACGGTGATAAAAAAATTCTTATGCTTGGCAGCATGAAGGAACTAGGAGATCAAAGCGACGAGGAGCATACAGCGGTGATATCACTTATAGAAA
>JBDSGZ010000154.1:0-10539 GCA_039918735.1 Ginsengibacter sp. | reverse complement strand
TTCTTTCCAAAACGTGATAAAATGTAAATTCAACAGGAAAATTAATTTTTTGATTTAAATATTTTATTAATACAGGATTAATTATTTTCAATATTTCAGTTATGATTATATCTGGGTCCATTTTATTTATAGCCGTAACGGCTCGGGTATGACAGTTTATTTTTGTGTCGTTTAGAAGCCTGCTTTTTGGTTTAGAACAAATGTTTATAATGATATAGCATGACGCAAAACGCGTATAGTTTTGTCATAACCTCTAATATACTTCAAAAATTTAATCCTGATTATCACTCGTGTATCATTATACTTTTCGTATTGTCGTTAGTACAATCCGATCTTCAGAAAATTGTTATCTCTGCTTACAGAAACGACGGCTCGTGTGTCGCTGGATTTCATTGCCATTACAAACACTTCCAATGATCAAAATCTTCAAGCCTAAAAATTTGTAAAATTTGGGCTCTTTTATTTATCCTTTAATCAACAGATAAACTTTTGCAGTTTAAAAAGAAGCGTTTAATGACTTCATTAATAACTCTCCATATTTTTCATAATCTTCAATTGTCAGATAATCTTTGTCGTTAACATAAGACTGGGTGAGTTCAATTGTAGCCGCAGGTATTTTATAATGTTGGTCTATATAAGCTACAGAGCTTCCCTCGAATTTATCATTCCTGATGAAATTAAGTGGAAACTCTAATGCAGTTGCCGCTTTCGCAATCGCTTCAAATTTTGGATTAATTGAAAAGATATCATTCCCGGGTAATTGCTGCGAATGACTATGAATGTCAAAAAAAATGTCAGGAGGATTTGAAGATTGAAATTGCTTTTCTAACCATTGCCTGGCCGCCTTTACCTCTGGTCCAAACTGAAGTGAATCCACGCTTTTAAGCCAAATGCTATTCAGGTCTTCTCTTTGTGCATTGTATCTTGTAATGCCATTATATAATCCATCCGGATTCATAACCGGCACAATGTGGACAATCCATTTCTTCTTAATATCCCGCGCTTCATTATTGTCAGACATCAGAAAACGAATAAGTCCTTCTGCTAAGAATGCTCCAGCGTCTTCCCCCGTATGCTGAAGGGAGATGATGACGGCTACTTTCTTTTCTGAATCGGGTATCGAAAAATCGCTTATTGAGAACAAGTTTAATTTTCGGCCTTCTTTTGAAAAACCAAGGCTGCTCATCCGCATATCCTTTTCTTTTTCGTAATCACGCCGTATCAGCTTTGGTTTTTCCAATGAATATGGATGTGCATACGCGAGCCATACACTGTCCTGCTCAAACTTAGCTGTAAAAGAAAATGATTTTTTTTCTTCGTTGTATTTCACCTGCGAAATCCTTTGCCAGTCCCTATTATTATAACTGAAGACCGGGAAAGTAATATCATTATATACTTCATGTTTGTTGCCCCTGTATATACCTGTTAGTTTATTCAATACAACAGTTACAGTTTTATTCCTTACAGGTGTTAATATAAAATCAAACCAATAATACTGATCACCGATACTATCTCTTTTTTTCCAGTGTTTGGCATCGACCACAATGGTATCAGCACTTGTATAAGTTGTTGCACCTATAGCCCCTCTTTCAAAAGTTGAATTGGTTCGTAAAGTTTCACTCCCTTGCTTTTTTGCGACGGCGTTGTGCCTGTTGCTGCTGCAGGCCATAGTGAATAGACCGAAAAATAACAAACTGCAAATCTTATTTATCACTGTTGTATCTTTTTTGGCCAGTTTTGAATTCGTAAAAATGGTAGGCCCAATGTTGGCACAACCGTCCGCTGCTAGTCGCCAGAAAACACCCTAAGCGTCCCGAAGCTTTGCTTGTTGTTCCTCACCCGTTTTTATAAATTCCCTGTAGGTGATCAGGTTGAATTCTTTTAAAATATCTTTTACTTTTAAACCAGGGACGAGTACTTCTATTATGGAGATCTCTTCCTCGTTTAATGAATAGCACTTTACTTTTCTTCCATATTTTTTTTCAATTTCCGGGAACTTGCGTGAATAGGGCCAGCTATGGAGAAAAGCTTTTTCAAGATTTACGGGAGCGCAAACTCCCCATGTGTTCCAGTTACCGGTCACTGCAATTTCCTCACCTGTTATGTCACAAATTTTGGTAGTATTCTTCCAGGTACTTGAGACCACACAATATTGATTGGTCCATGCACGCATATTAATTCGTTTTCCTCCGGAAAAAGCCGAAGGCCAGAAAACAATTTCAGCCCCTTTGTCTCTTAATTCGTCCCAGCCATCTGACCACTGAATATCATGACAAATTTGAATTCCGATGGTGCCAAAGTCCGTCTTAAAAACTTGTGCTGTTAAGGGTCCTGGCGTCAAACCTTTCCTTATTTCGTTTTCCGTTATTCGTGCTTTTTGGTATTCACCTATAACCTTTCCCTTCCTGTCAATTAACAATGCTGCATTATAATATTTCCCCTGGTGTTGCGTGTACACATCACAAACAATATAGCAAGAATGCGTTTTCGCAAATTGTTGAAACGGCGCTATAATGTTTCCTGATCCATCTTCTGCAGATTCCTTCAGGGGTGGAGGAGTTTCTGTTAGTCCGGCAACATGAAACACTTCGGGCAAACAATAAATGTCTGGTGAAAAAGGAACTGCATATTCCATTTGTTTCAATGCGGCCTGGATCACTTCTTTAACGGTTGAGCCAGTAATGCCATCTTGTGTAAGAGACGCGATCCAAACCATCCTATCACTCTCACCACGAACTTCGTCCTTGCCTTTTATTGGTGAGGCTGAAATTGAGGAAGGTATTCCTAAAGCACCCGCTCCGAGCATGGTGTTTTTAATAAAAGATCTTCTGTCCGGTTTTTTCATTTGATGCTGATTTACTACGCTGGATGAATATTTATTCTCCTGGATACAGTCGGGGTTTTAAGTCCTAAAAATGGTATCCGGGATTCTGTTTAACACCATCAGGGTTTAATTCTACTTCGCTCTGCGGTATTGGATAGACTAACTGGTAGTCTTGTACAACTATGGATCCATTAAAATGCGCATTTATTACATCCAGTGCTCTTCCGGTGCGCACAAGATCAAACCATCGATGGCCTTCAAACGCCAACTCTACCTGGCGCTCATGCTCCAGGGCCAAGGCGAAGGCATTATAACTCAAACCTGTTGCCAGTGGATTCAGGCCAGCCCTATGTCTTACCGCATCTATCATTTCATATGCATCAGTGGTCGGGCCGTTATTAACATCGTTCAACGCTTCCGCATACATTAACAGCACATCTGCATACCGCAGCACCGGCCAATTGTTATCTGCATCGAAAGGCTCAAAAGCCTGGTCACGGAATTTCAGCGTATAAGGCTCGTTCACAAAATTTCCATTGTCAACATATCCCGGTGATATAGAAATATCTTTTCTTAGATCGCCCGGTTCGTATGCATCGATGAGGTCCTGTGTTGGAAGATTCCGACCGTTTGCAAAACCTATTTCAGCAATAATGGAACCGGAATTATAAGGTAAGAAAAGTGAATAAAACCCACTTCCTGTTGATGTGCCACCTTTTTTGTACTGGACTTCAAAAATAGATTCAACACTATTCTCGTTACTGGTAAGCCACAAAGAAGCATAATCCGGCAACAATTGGTATTTGCCTCCATCAATCACCTCTTTTAATTTGATTGCAGCAGCGCTATAATTCTTAATGGTAAGATATACTTTTCCCAAAAGAGATTTTGCTGCTCCTTTTGTCGCTCTGCCGATGTCTTCATCCGCATAAGAATCGGGCAGATTTGGCTCAGCCTCTGATAAGTCTGTAATAATCTGTGCATATGCATCTTCTTTCTTTACTCTATTATGCTCGTATCCTTCCTGGACGGATTTCACTTCGTTTAGCACGAGCGGTACATCTCCAAAAGTTCTTACCAGGTTGAAATACATCAGCGCTCTGAGAAATTTCAGCTCTCCGATGTACCTGTTTTTAAGAGTCTCATCCATAGTCACGTCAGGAATACGGGCCAGGGCAATGTTACAGGATGCGATTCCACTATAAGTATCATTCCAAACGGAGCTCATAAAACCATTGCTGGTTGTCATCCGGAACTGATCAAGCTCTGCGGCCGCCAGGTTCCCTCCGAAATCATCGTTCATAGTATTGTCAGATCTAACCTCTGCAACCTGGACATAAACATCACCATATTGTCCCGGAGTTTGAAGAGATCCGTAAACTGCATTTACAGCAACTCTTACATCATTTGCATTGTTATAGAAATTTTGAACATTGGCGCTGTCAAGGGGCGCAAGTTCAAGGAAACTTTTCTTGCAGGATATCAACATCAGCATCGGTATCCCGACTATATAAAAATACTTTTTCATTCTTTTAATTTTTATCAAGTTTAGAAACCAAAGTTTAAAAAACAACATTAATACCCGCGGTGTAGATCCTGGCAATTGGATATCCGTTAAAATCAACTCCGGGGGATAAAGGGCTGGCACCATTTATACTTTGCTCAGGATTGAACCCTTTGTACTTCGTGAAAGTGAAAGCGTTCTGTACGTTTACATATAAATTAGCACTTCTAAAGAGCTTGGTTTTAAATAATTTCTCCGGTAACTGGTAACCTAAATTGATATTTCGGATTCTTAAGAACGATGCATCTTCAACCAGGAACGATGAGATCAAACTAACATTGCCTTTCCCTCCCGCAGTGGTTCCCCTTGGATTTTTCCCATCTCCGGGGCTTTCAGGTGATTGCCACCGTCCCAGCACATCACGCCTGCTATAGCTTCCGCTAACGAACATAATATTTCTGCGGGCACCGTTCAGCCGATCCATTCCCTGTACTCCATCTATCAATACACTCAGGCTAAAGTTTTTATAAGAAAAATTATTACTCATCCCATAAGTGAAATCCGGGTGAGGATTTCCTATAGTGGTCATGTCATCTGACGAAATTATTTTATCACCATTGACATCTTTAAATTTCAGATCGCCTGGTTTTGTGGTGGGGAAAGCTGCGGACTTGTCGATTTCCTCCTGCGTCTGATAAATACCTATAACCTCGTATCCCCAGAACAGGCCAAGTGGAGAGCCAATTTTTGAAATATTGGTGGGAGGGGTAATTCCTCCGGTACGTGTCCTTATTGGAGCACCGCTCGGTCCTAAAGCTATTATTTTATTTTTATTGATTGAAATATTGAAGCTTGTCGTCCATTTGAATTCGCTTACAATATTTCTTGTATTAATTGTAAACTCCCAACCCCTGTTGTTCACCTTCCCAATGTTCTCCAATGCGCTGGTGAAGCCGGTAGATGCAGGCACAGGAACGTCCAATAACAAATCTGAAGTATTCTTATTGTAATAGTCTATAGTTAAATCTATGCGATTCCTGAGGAAAGAGATATCTAAGCCAATATCCAACTGCTTGGAAATTTCCCATCCTAAATCTTTGTTACTGATGGAGGCTGGATACAATCCATTGGTAACGGTTCCTCCATTGTTACCAAACACATAATTTCTTGGCGCAAGAAATCCGATCTGGTTATAATTTCCAATATCATTATTTCCAGTCAGACCATAACTAGCCCTAAATTTAAAGTATCCGAAGCGCTTTTGCTTCTGGAAGAATTTCTCCTTAGCAACATCCCATCCAATTGATGCGGAAGGAAAAGTACCCCATTTCCTTGAAGATCCGAATCTCGAAGATCCGTCCCTGCGGATCGTAGCTGAAAGCAGGTATTTATTTTTGTAATCATAGTTCACTCTTCCCAGGTAAGATAGCAATGCCCATTCTGAGATATAGGTTCCGCCAGATGTTACCTGTCCCGCATTCAGGGTCGTGACAATGTTATTAGGAAAATTGGTAGCATAAAGCGACTGAGCGTCATAACGTGATTTCTGTGAAGTGAGTCCTACAATTGCGTTTATATTGTGAACATCATTGATTGCCCTATCAAAGGTTAACGTATTTTCATTTAACCAGGTTAACCCCATATCGTTACCGGCAGAACCTGAAGCCTGTGTAGGGGCTTCCGCTCCTTCAGAACCAAGGTCTGATGGATGGAAGGAACTATTGATGGAGCTCGTAAAATCTGCGCCAAGAGAAGTTCTCAGTTTTAAATCATCTCGCAAAGAAAGTTCTGCATATACGGTTCCCAGTGAGCGAAAGGCTGAACGGTTAGCAACTTCTTTCTCTGCGATTGCAACTGGATTTTCAATGTTACCTAATGCATATGGACTTGGCGGCATAAGCGATGTGAAGCTTCCATCAGGATTCCTGACAGGAACAGTCGGAGGCATAGCAAGGGCCGTTGCAAGAATTCCGTTTCCAAAGACCTGGCCTTCTACGGGGCGGAGTCTGTTCTTTTGGAAAGATGGAGCAAAGGAAACTCCTAATTTTAATTTGTCGTAAAGTTTTGTATCAAGGTTCAATCTTACACTATATCGTTCGAAGCCGGTATGGATAACAATGCCATCCTGCTTATAATATCCTCCGGAAACAAAATATTGGGTTTTGTCATTACCACCTGAACCTGTCAACTGGTAATTCTCGATAGGAGCAACCTGGAATATTTCATCCTGCCAGTCTGTGCCTTTTCCAAGAAAGGAAGGATTAGCAAACATGGGTGGAATCTGAACATTTTCATCACGGACACTATTGGGATCACTTGCATTGCCTCCCATATCCACCCACCTGTTGTTGCGCAGTTCCGTGTTATATTCGGCATATTCTCTTGCGTTTAGCATATCGATTTTGTGTGCCACTTCCTGCATCCCGAGAAAAGTTTCGAACCTTAACTGTGTCTTCCCCGCCTTCCCACGTTTTGTAGTTATGATGACAACGCCGTTTGCTCCGCGTGAACCATAAATGGCAGCAGAAGATGCATCTTTTAATATTTCGATAGAAGCAATATCATTCGGGTTAATGCTTGTTAGAGGATTTGTAGTTTGGTCGTAAGAGCCACTTACGGGGAAACCATCGATAACATAAAGAGGTTCATTTCCCGCTCCAATAGAACCTGTACCTCGTACCCGCACGGTCAAGCCGCCGCCCGGTGTACCGGTTGTTTGTGAAACTTGGACTCCTGCTACCTGCCCTTTCATAGCCTGGTCAAGCCCTGATATTGGTTGGTTCTCGAAATCTTTTGTCGATATAGAACCTACCGCGCCGGTTACATTCATTTTCTTCTGTGTACCGTATCCCACCACTACAACTTCATCCCCTATCGTTGCCTCTATTTCCATCACGATAGAAAGACTACTACTTTGACTAACGGTCACACTTCTATTTTTATAACCCACAAAAGAAAACTCTAACACATCTCCTACATTGGCATCAATAGAAAAACTGCCATCTGCGTTTGTACTAGTTCCTTTATTGGTTCCTTTTACTACTACCGATACCCCGGTAAGAGGATCTTTTCCTTCATCTCTTACTGTTCCGGTAATGATACTCATGGTAGCAGGAGGAAGAGTATTTACGATTGGCTGCGCAGTAGCCGCCTTTTGAACAATCGTTATCGTTTTCCTTTCAATTGAAAAATCGAGGGGCTGCCCCTCAAGAGTTTCTTTTAATGCGTCCTCAACATCTGCATTTTTTACATGAATACTCACTGTTTTTGCATCCTGCAAGACACGGGCATCATAAAAAAATACGTAGCCAGTTTGCTTCCTGATTTCCCGAAAAACTTTTTCGAGTTTCACATTTTTTTGAGATAGGGTTACTTTTTGCGAAGAGCCTTCTGCGCTTGCTGTAAGGCAACCTGAGAAGAGAAGGACGGTGATAATCTTCATAATCAGCAAAGATTTTCTTACAAGGGCACACCTTGGATAATTAGCAGTTAAATGCATAACTTTAATTTGGTTTAGTTAAAATAATTAGTCATCTGTCAGGATTTCTAAATTATGAATCAACTAAAACTACTTGCAGGGAAGTGGATTCAACACTTTCCTGTTTTCATTTTAGCACATCCATAAAATTTTCTTGTTTATCTATTTATATGGTTACAACTATTTTAGCGAGGTATTATTCGGGCATTACCCGGATCATCTTACCTTCTATTTTAAAATGGACTTTGTTTTTTTCTAAAATTTTGAGTACTTCTGAAATACTTAAATCTCTTTGTATTTCTCCCACAAATTGCCTTGGCTGGTTATACCCCTCAAAAATAATATCCACGTCATACCATCGGGATACTTCTTTCAATACACTTTGAAGGCTGGCATTATCAAAATGGAAATAACCATTTTTCCATGCCATTACGAAATCCAGATCCACGTCGTTTTTGATTCTTAAAGCTTTATTTACCAAAGCTTGTTGCCCTGGTTTTAAAAGACCTGTCGCACTGCCATTGCTTATTTTTACTGAGCCTTCCAAAAGTGTTATCTTAATATCATCACCATCATCCTCAAAAGCGTTTACATTAAAATGGGTTCCAATCACTCTTACCTGTACGTTATTATGCTCAACTATGAAGGGCTTTTTCCCACCTCCTTTTGAGAGATTCTGTGCGATTTCAAAATATGCTTCCCCGATAACCGAAACTTTTCTTTCATCACCCATAAATGAAACAGGGTAGGTTAAAGACGAGCCGGCATTAAGCCAAACTATACTGCCATCAGCTAACGCCATGTTGATCACTTTACTTCCTCTCGGGTTCGACAAAGTATTGTATGCTGATGTCGGGCTTTCTTCGCCGGAGTCGTGCTGGTAAACAATTTTTCCATTTGCCAGCTTCACTAATTTCACGTTTCCCTGGATAGCCAACGCGCCATTAGCAGCGCTATCTAAAAATATCTTTTGCCCATTAGCCAGTGTAATCATCGCTTTGTGTGATTGTGGCGCTTCTACATCAGGGGGCAACACTTTTACAACCTGTGTTGGTGGCACTGCTTTTTGAAAAGACATGAAATAACTGAAACCGGCCAGCAAGAAAAACACGGATGCCGCAGCCCACCATATAAACCGTGGTTTTAAATAAAATACTTTTTTGCCAGGCGTCTCATCAACCTGGTTCATGAGGCGGGTTTCAATCATTTTTTGCATCGTATCCTTTTCCCGTTTATTCCAATGGAATTCGCCCGTATCATTTAATTGTTTATACCAGTTCTCAACTAATTCAATTTCTGAATCAGTGCAATTACCTGACTGGTACCTTTGCAACAGCTCTTTGGCCTGACGAATATCCATGAGAAAAGTATCTTGTTCTTATTATAGTCCGGTGAAGAAGGAGAAGGGGGTAAAAAGGATTACACTTTTTTAGCTAATGCAAAAAAATGAAAATGCAGAGAGGAAAAAAGTGTGCGGGACTATATCTTTTCTGATGATCTGCAGGGCGTGCTGGATGTGCTTCTTAACGGTTTCTACCGAAATGCTCATAGAGTCAGAAATTTCTTTATAGCTCAGGTGTTCCTGGCGGCTTAATTTGTAAACCTTCTGCATTTTCGCAGGCATTTTCGCTACTGACTTATCAAGTGTTTGTTGAATTTCCTTCAACTGTAAATTGACTTCAGCGTTCGGAGAAGAAGCGCTGATGGCCACTTCTGCAAGTTGCACAAGGTAATCACGACGGGTAATGTTCTTTTCGATATAATGAATGCATTTATAACGAACACTCGTGTGCAGATAGGCGGCGAGTGAACCTTGAATATCTAATTCATTTCGACGGTTCCATAAAGAAAGAAAAACATCCTGCACCACATCTGCGGCTTCTTCTTTCCGGCGCAATACTTTGGTGGCGCTAATAAATAATTCTTCCCAATAACGATTATAAACTTCCGTAAATGCTTGTCGCTGTCCTACAGCCATTTGCTGAAGCAGTTGCTCATCAGAAGTGTTCAACAAAACAGTGCGCGGTATATTTTTAGAAAACGACATAATACAATTAGAATGGAACAGTTCAAAAAAGTCGTCATTACTTCATGAAACTAATTTCAAATGGTTAACAAATCTAATAAATAAACACAATTGTCCGGGAAAAACATACATTCGATAAAGAATGTTTCGGAGCGGTTAATTGACCGAATTTCATTCAATAATTCCGAGCGCAGGAGGGTAGTGCCTTTTCATTTTTGAGATGTAATTCTGAAACAACAGCTCGAATGACTATAACCTCCAAATCCGAACAAAAAGTGTTCGTTTTCGAACACCTGATAGGATCATTATTCTGTAAAACCCTTACCTGCAACGTATTTCATTACTGGCATGTGTGTTGAAATAAATCTTCCATGTTTGCAAATTATTTAAAGATTGCCTGGAGAAATCTTGTGAAAAATAAAAGTTCGTTTTTCATAAATACTGTAGGCCTGGCCACGGGTCTCGCCTGTGTGATACTCATATTCCTGTGGGTGCAGGATGAATTATCGATGGATAAATTTCACAGAAATGAAGCAGGGCTTTACCAGGTAATGGAGGTGAGCAAAGCCAATGATAAAGTAGAAGTAGGCATTGGTACACAAGGATTGCTGGCCGAGACAATGGCCAAAGATCTTCCTGAAGTGGAAGCAGCCACTACTTTTTTTTCATTGAAAGCCGCAACATCCGTCCCTTTCTTTAATAATAGA
>JBDSGZ010000153.1:0-4321 GCA_039918735.1 Ginsengibacter sp. | reverse complement strand
ACTCAGCAATTCATCAATTTGTTGATTTTGCAGGGCGGGCATATTGGAGCCGATGTTGACTGTATTGTCGATATAAACAATAGCAGCCAACAAATGCGCCTTCATTCAATCGATGTGAACACATCGGTTGATGCGTCCAACAATCCTATTTTCGTAGCGGCAGCGCGAGGGAATGTTGCACTGCCCAAAGATGGAAGTTGGACTATGGTGCAGCATAATGTAGGAACGGGCGAAGTAACGCCTCTGCCAGAAACACTTCCAATTCCTTTGATCAGGATCGGTAAGTGGGTTAAGAACAAAGTGATTGATCCGAATGCTGTTACAGGAAACTTGTTGCGCATCGCAAATCCCGAAGATATTTTGCGAAACGTATCTGCGAACACGATCAATTTCGGGTACTTGCAAAATACCACTACCCAAAAGGCAGTGTTCCTCACCCCTTCTTATGGGTTAAACACTCAAAAACTTCTCAGCAAAACTCCTCCCATATTTGCAGACGCTTACAGGATGATGACGGGAAAAGGGATTTTCCCAAATATTGGAGATGCCGTCACCAACTTTGGAAAAGCAATGCCAATGCTTAACGCCGGGGGAGTGCAGGCCTTTGCAGAAAATGCTTTAACGGATGGGGGAACAAAAGTGCTGGAGCTACTAACTATAGACGCAAAGAAAGCAGGAGAAGAAGTGATTCAGCAAGGTCTTAGTCTATTAAAAAAAGGAGTAGGCGGAATCGTAGAAAAAGCTTTGCAATTTGATGTGCCTGATTTCAACGTGCCCCTCGTGGATATGGATGTATTGAAGATCTATGTGGAATATAAAACGAGCAAAAAAAATAATGCCGCTACTGCTAACAACAGCAAGTTGGATTTTAACATCGACTCTTTCGCTGATCAGGCTGATCAATGGAAAAGCCGGATGAATGATCTCGCGATGGTTGTTGATCTCGGGCCTATGAAAAGGCTGATGACTATTAAAGGTAATTTCAGTTCTAAGAAAGGAGTAGAAACGGGTTATGAGGGAGATGTTGGCGGTGGTGGAGGAATTCCAACACCCGAGGTTGAATTTAGCGATGAACTTAAACCAGTAATTGCTATCCTCGAAATGCTGGCTGCTCTCAGCACCGGCGACTATGCCAGTGCTCTCAATAAAGGATTGAAAGTGGCCATGAGCAATGCCGGAGAAGTTTGGGAGTATAAGTTTGAGGCAACCAAAGAAATCGGGCTTATCAGGTTTCCGCCAACTGCCGCGCTTTATGACAGTCCGCAAACGCCGCTCAAGCTCGAAGCTTCACTGAGCCTGGGTGTTTACTTTGATGCTGCATTAAAAGTTACTACGGATCCTAAACAATTGTTACCAACAGCGGGGGCATTTATCCAGTTCCATGGCGGTTTGCAGGTTATGTGTTTTTCACTCGGAGTGGGCAGCATCTTCGCAATCGGCTCGGTGGATGTAAGAATTGGCGCGGACACGAAAGTGGGGCCTACTCTCGATCTCAAGTTTGGCTTCGGCGCCCAAATTGTTGTTGGGTTCCCCGTTATCGCTAACGTAAGCGTGACATTCATGGTAGGCGCAGAAATGCATGCTGATGCATCCCTTATCAAAGTTGCGGCGATATTATATTTCCGTGGTCATGCAGATATCCTCGGTGGCATTGTCAGCATCACCATCACAATAGAAGCGAAAGGAATGATCGTAAGGCGCATCCCGGAGAAAAGAACGGATTGCTCTGCCCAGGTAACCTTTGCTTTAGACATCAGCATCTTCCTGATTATCGATATTAGTTTCTCTAAAACATGGAGCGAAGACAGGCAGATTGCAGGTGCAGACAGTAAGTATGAATAACAAGCGAAATGCAAATGGCGATGGTTACATATTTATGAAACTGAAGTTTGACGGCTTCAAAACATTGACTTCAAAAAAGAATCAACTCTAATAAAATATTATGGAAGCTAAAAGAAGATATTCGACTATGGTGTTTCCGCAAAAGTTTGATGGAAATATTTTATCACTCAACATTGTGTTAATACCCCGTAACCAGGATCCATTCCTGACATTCCCAACCGGGCTGCTTGCACCGGATGATTCGGCTGTAGCTTTTGCAGATTTTGCCCCCGAGTTTGATTTAAAAATAGTGAAGGGATTAGATGAATTTCCGTTGAGCAACGCCACAGCTCCTACGCGGATTCCGGTGCAGAAGACGATAGTTGTGGATCCTGCGACAAATAAGAAAGCAATCCTGCAGGCAATCGCCGGTGATTTTGCGGGAAGGATTACAAAGGATAATAATTCCGACAAAGCGAATCCAATGATCGCAGAAGATATGAGTGTTCGGAAATATCTTCCTGAAACCTATCGAAATGCTTTCAACTTCACAACTCCCAGGCATCCTAACGCTCTGACAGACGACAGCTATCACTGCGCAATGAGAAAGGATGCAGTCAAAAAGCCAAACTGGCAAGACACTGATGATGTAAGCTGGGGTCAGCTATATGCAAACATCCTCAGGCAGCCGATGCTTGCAAAAGCATGCGGCATGATTTATTCCTGCCAGGTATCAGTTGCTGACGATGCTACCCTCTTCGAAAAAGGCTGTTACATCTATGCAGATATCATCAATGCAGATTACACAACCATTCAAGATAAATTACTGGAAGATGCAGGTGGTCCCTTTATCAAAAGATATGCAGTCCGAATGCCTAAGCTTATCGTCGATGAAAAAAGAGCGGTGTTCGCACCTTTACTCTTCCCGGTATTGTATCGGAAACTTGCCGACGGAGTGGATCCTGAACCAAAGGGGCAATGGGATAAAATTTTCCAGGAAGTAAATGAATACAATGATGGCTTTGCAAAAATTATTCATGCAACCCAGCCCGTTAGTGGCAATTTGCTTAAAGAATCGCAGGACGGATTTCACCCTGTGAAAGATTTAGGAATCCGGCTCGCATGGGATGATGAACAGATTCTTATATGGTACATCCGGCAATTGTCAGAAAATCCTGAAGAGCCTGGAACAAGGCTGGATGCGCCTCTCGGAGTATTTGGATACCGCATAGATGTAAAAGAAGATGCTCCCGGAGCTGCGTGGCAAAGTCTGAATAAAGTAAAAAGCAAAGCGGTTTATCAAATTCAGGGGACGAGTATTGGCAACACCGGAAATGAAGAAATTGAATTGCCTTACCAGGTATTTCCCACACAATTAGACAATGACACAAATTCACCGTATTGGCTCCCGATGTACTACACCAACTGGATCGGAAAGAGTCTCGTTTTGAAAGATAGTGATGCAATATTAATATATAAAAATGATCAGGCCCTGGCAGGACTCAAAGACCCGACTCCGAAGCAAGTTGCCGCAGGCAAGGCTTTTGAAGAGGTAGAAGTTGATGCAACACTATTATATGGACACTCCTATGATTTCCGGGTGCGCCTAATGGACATCAGTGGAGGCGGACCCGTGGATGAAGACCCGGTAAATATTGCCGCAGCTCCAACAGCTTCTGTTCATTTCAAAAGATACATCGCCCCATCGCTCTTAAGGATTGATAAACCAGACGACCTTGTTATAAATACGGTTGAATATTTTAATGAAACCATTGTAGCCGGAGAAAGCAAGTTCGATGCGAACCCTTCTATCATTATCCAAAGGCCATTGTTAAATTATCCTGCGGTAGTGTTTACAGGAAAGTACCAGGACGCGGGACAAGATCCAGTTGCCCTACTGATACAATCTGTAAATGCTCAGGGCGATAATAAGACACCCGCGATTGCTGATCCAGATGTGATCAAAGTTGAAATAAAAGTAGAAGTGGAAACTTTGCGAATGGACAACCTCCTGAGTGATAGCGGCAGAGAAAATTATGTTACTCTTTACTCTACCACAAGATCCTTTGTAGGAGAATTTGATGATGCATTGAACGTGCCGGTAACCTTCGGGGATTTCATGTCATTAAACCTGGGAGACCTCGATGATCCTTTCAACGATGTGACATTAAACAAAGCTGCTATCGATACAATGAATGAAATTGTATTACCAACTGCAAGAAAAATCAGGATGACGCTACGCGGATTGTGTGAGGGCGATAGCACATATTTTGGATTTACAAATGATGCAAATCATGACCTTGACAGCCGTTATGGAAAGAAGACGCAGTTTCGGTTTTATAAGGAATCAACTGATGAGATTGATCTTTTATTGCCGAAAGCCAGTGTACCAATTGTTCAAGGTATTTATCTGCAACCCGATCCCGTAATACTAAATGATGGTACTTTCAAATGGCTATTTTTTCAGAAAGAACAGATCGCTGCTCAACCCGCAATGGTG
>JBDSGZ010000152.1:0-11923 GCA_039918735.1 Ginsengibacter sp. | reverse complement strand
GTGTACTCATAAATAGGTTGACCCAATTCAATTGTTTTCATCTGATTTTTATTTTGAAGTTAAGGGTTGCGAACATTTTAACAGGTTCGCAACCCTGCAAAACAATTATTGTCGGAAGTTTAATTGTAAATGAACTTGAAAATCATTAACTAAAAGTCTTTCCCGATTTCTTATTCAAATGATTCATTTTTTCACAGGGATAGCCTGTGCATACTGAATCATCTCTCTGATCTTCCCATTCACTAACCTATAATCTTCGTGCAAAGCGTGATGCACTTTCTTCCCATCTTTATAGTTGTCTGCTTCATCTATCCATTGAAAGACCCACTCATCGCCAGTAGTTTGATTATTAACGGCCATCGCACTGATGTATGAGAGTTGAATGTCAGACATCGTATTACGCCAACCTTTTACCATGGCGGCGGCTGAATCTCTTATGGTGGCAGATCCTGAGCCGTCTGCAAAAACAACATGGACAGAATCGGCAAAGTAGGATCCGATGTTGTCCGTATTACCCGACGCAAAATCATGATTGAAATCCATCACGATTTTCACATTCTCCGGATTGCCCATTACAGCAGTTCCCTCATAAGAAAACTTATAGGGTAGATCAAGTTTTGTTGGCGGGGCCATCGTTTCTGTTGTATCAACTGTTTTAGAAACTTCAACTGTCTTAGTTTCGCCATTGTTGCAACTGATCAGAAAGAGTGCGAATGCAGGAAAAATTAAATTTTTCATTGTTTAAAATGTTTGAGTTTTGAAAAAAAATTTAAAGCAAGTGCTCATAGATTAGAAACAAGGATTGCAACGCCGTACAAGAGTGACAATCCCGCAATCAGTTTTTTACATTTCTTCTTTTGTTTTGGAAAAATCTCCGTAAATGTATTCCCGCGTTATTTTTCCATCCGCATTAAATTCATCAAACATTACCATCCCCACCTTAATAACTTTGCCGGTTTTTTTTGATTTGCCTGTCCATGTCCACCAGGATTGAACAATTTTAGCATCGCCCATTTTGTAATGCAGGTAATCCGGGTAACCTTGCGGAATCTGTTTGACATCATCAAAATGCTCGAAATCCGATTTCCAGGTATTTATTGCATCGGCTATGGGAATAAAGTTTTCCATTCCCGAGACCCACCATTTGGCTGTATCAGCATAGTAATTTTTCGTGGAAGCCCAATCTTGTGATTCATAGGCTTTGTTCGAATTGTTGACTGCATCGATGTTTGGATGCTTTACGTAGATAGTGCCATTCTCTTCCATTTGGCCGAAGGCAATAATTCCTAAAAGAAACAGGCTTGTTGTAATGAATACTTTTTTCATGTCAGTTGTTTTAATTTTTCCTACTCGTTTGGCTTTTCGGAAACGCCCCCGCATAAAATACCCGTGTGGGGCAGGCTCGTTTTTTAGAGTGATGGTCGGCTTCACTTTTATTTTCCCGGAGTGCGATAAGTAACAGAAATGTCTTTAGCCTTATCAATTTCTTCCGGATCAACCAGGACAGTGGTCGAAATAGACACTAACCCCGACGCATTTATAGATAGTGCAATAGCGGCTGCCGTTGCCGTATCGGGCACGGAATATATTGCATAAACGTCGTGGTCGCCGAAAGCATAATAGAATGATTCCAGTTTTCCGCCGAGGTCTTTTACCATCTTGTCAATAGCCCGTTTTCTGCTGATACCTCCTGATTTAAGAAGTCCTTTTACACCTTCCGCAGTGTAAGACGCTTTGATTATATACTTTGTCATTTTTTTAATTTTAGTTCCCTACTCGTTTGGCTTTTCGGAAACGCCCCCACAACAAACTCCCGTGTGAGGCAGGCCCGTTTTTTAGAGTGATGGTCGGCTTCACTTTTTATTTTAAATAGTTATTCTGTTCCCCTGAGGGAATAAAATATTCCTAATGAAATTGCTGAGGACATGTGTCCAGGCATCGAGTTTAGGTTCAACAAGGGCTTTTATGATAGGAGAGCACCCGGCTTTCTGTGTTGCAGGGATTTTTAAATGCAGTTTATGCGGCCGCTTTATTTAGATAGGAATTGATTTTCTCGCATAAACATACACAAAGGATTAGAAAAACCATGACTTTGGAGAAGAAGATTATTAAAAATCCAAACGGAATAGAAAAAATTTTCAATTCTAAATGTTGTTGCCGCCGCGATTAGCCTTCGATTTTTTGAGAGAGCTAAGATTTCATCCCTATAGAAAAACTTAAAAATTACTTTAGAGAAATTTTGCAAAGCGAAAATATAATTAAGATGTTATTTCGCCGGAGAGTTAAACGATTTAAGCAAAAACGAAGCAGCCGATTTGATTTGTACCCAGTCCTTATCTACTTCTTCTGGGGACAAGAGACTGAAAGGAGTGAAGCTGCTTCTTTCGATGCGGTCAAGACTTCGAAAAGCCTGTCCTGCTTTCCAGGTGGCATTAGCGAAGCGTTCGAGCAATTCTTTATTTTGTCGAGTGATCGTTTCATTTTCGATTGACTTCAACACATCAACCGGAAGTTTTTTTTGGGCAGTTGCCATGTAACTGACTCCACACTCCAATGCATAAAATCCGGCGACCTTGGTGGCAACCTGTTCTTCGAAGGCACTTTTTTCAACCATCTTAGATTCATCTGCCGGTGAAAGAAACTCAGGGACAGGTTTATTTAGCGCTTCGTAATATGAAGCCTCCATGTGCTTCGCCATATCAGTCACGAAGTTTTTATTCTTCATCAGGCTACTGATCATTTCTATTTGTTGTTCTTTTGATTCATTCGTTGACTTCTTCATCGTATCCAGCAGCATTGAAGCTGCCGCCATTACCTGGTCAAAATCTTTTTTCGTCTCTTCTTCACTCAGGAAGTTGGCAACAATAAAATTATCCCGCGTGATCCTCGACAAACCCCTGAAAGGCTGACTCGCTTTCCAGGTAGCATTTGCAAAACGGTTCAGTAGCAAGATTGAGGTGGAATCGAGACCTTTATTTACAATTCTCTGCAGCCACTCCACAGGAGTTCCACCATCCAGTTGCATCAGAGCTCCGATGCCACATTCAACGGCCAGGAATCCCGCGAGATTGGTGGCGATCTTTTCCTCTTTATAGCTTTTCATGATTATGCTGTCTCTACCCGGAAGTGCTGACGCGGCCGCACTTTGTGATGCCTGGTATGCAGAGTCCTGCTTAAAGGCAATAGCGACTGTAAATGCAGAATCACGGAGTAAACTGTTTAATTGGTTAAGCTGCTCCTGCTGCTTATTTTCGATCGGTTTACTTTCGGTAGAGGTACAGGAAGCGAATGCAACAAGGAGGATCAAATAAACTAGCTTAATAAATTTACACATAATAGAATTTTTATCTTCTGAATAACAAGGGCTGCAATTATTTGTTCAACAAAGGCCGCGCAATATGGCAAAGGTTGATTTTTTTTGATTGACAATTGAAGCTATTCCACACTTCTGAATTCAGCCGTGATTTTGTTTCTATTTACTGTCATATTTATTTGTATTCCCAAAGAACTTCGTGGAAGATTGTAGTCAGATCGATAAAATGATTTGAGACTCAAACCTGTCACTCCAGGCCACATCGATTACCATAATTTTTGCCGCTCATATATGGAAATTTCCGTTTGATATAATTCGTTTCAATCAGAAAGGTATTTACCTACTTTTGCCAGCAAAAAATATTCCAACCCCAACTGGTTATGAAACAGATTCTCATCTTTGCCTTTTTGATTTCCGCAGTCTCACTTTCATTTGCGCAATCCCAAACCCAGGTTAGCGGAAAAATTATTGACCAAACTAAAAAGCCTTTGTCTGCTGCAACGGTATTATTGTTGAACGCCGCAGATTCGTCTTTGGCCAAAACAGCAGTGACTGATGACAATGGTAATTTTCAAATGTTAGCGATCAGGCCGGGAAGCTATTTACTCTCAGCAACATCCATAGGACATGATAAAAACTATTCTGCAAAGTTTAGTGTAATTGACGGCCAGGAGTTTACTGTATCGCCACTTATGCTTTCGCAAAGCAGTACTTCGCTGGCAACGATTACTGTGCAGGCAAAGAAACAAATGATAGAAGTGAAAGCGGATAAAACCGTGTTTAACGTGGAGAACAGCATTAATGCAACTGGAAGTAATGCCTTTGAACTTTTACAAAAATCTCCCGGTGTATCTGTAGATAAAGATGACAATATTTCAATGCAGGGAAAGAACGGTGTGAAGATTTATATTGATGGAAAGCCCACCCAAATGGTCGGCGGAGATCTTGCTGCCTACCTTCGCTCTATCAATTCTGCTGACATCGAATCTATCGAAATGATTACCAATCCGTCAGCAAAATATGACGCTGCAGGGAACGCCGGTATTATAAACATCAGGTTGAAGAAAAATAAAAATTATGGAGCAAACGGAAACGTTTCAACAGGTGTTGCATTTGGCTATTTCGCTAAATACAACAGTTCCTTAAGTCTTAATTACAGGAATAAAAAAGTAAACTTTTTCAGTAACTACAGTAACAATTTTGGTAAGTCACGAAGTCAATTTAATCTCTACCGGGTGCAGAAAGACAGCATCTACGATCAGCATAATATAAACCTTGGTGATAACACCAGTCATAATGTGAAGGCCGGCGCTGATTACTCGATTGACAGCAAGAATATAATTGGTGTGATGGTAACGGCAAATTTTAGTGACTCGAAAAGCAACAATACAGGTAAGACGGTAATCATTCCGGAAAACACAGGAGTTCCCACCAGGATTTTATACGCAGGAAATGATTTGCCGGGCACGCGGAGTAACGTTGATTATAATATAAATTACCGTTATGCAGAGCCCAACGGAAAAGAATTGAACATCGATGCAGACCTCGTGGATTTCCGGAGAAGGGGGAGTAGTTACCAGCCCAATTATTACAGAACTCCCATCACGGATATATTATTGGATTCACGGATTTACAGAAACAATACGCCGACCGACATTGATATCTACACTGTAAAAATAGATTATGAGCAGCCGTTCCAAAAGGGCAAATTAGGTTTTGGCGGTAAATTGTCCGATGTGAAAACTAAAAATACTTTTGACTTCTACAATGTCTATGGAAATAACAATGTAAAAGATCCCGACCGCAGCAATCGTTTTAATTACGACGAAAATGTAAATGCATTATATGTAAATTATAATCGCCCGCTAAGCCAAAAAACGACTATCCAGGCCGGTGTGAGAATGGAGAATACCCAGAGTAAAGGCGATCTCAAAAGCAACAATCCACAACCGGATGACCTCGTAAAACGCAACTACACCGATTTCTTTCCAAGCGGGGCCCTTACCTATGTGGTGAATCAAAAAAATTCGTTGAATCTTAGCTACAGCAGGCGTATAGATCGTCCCAGCTATCAAAACCTGAATCCTTTTGAAGATAAACTTGACGAGTTAACTTATATGAAAGGAAATGCTTTTTTAAATCCCCAGTACACTAATAGTTTCCAGCTTTCACACACCTTTCTTTATAGGTATGTGACGTCGGTGAGCTATAGTCACATCAAAGACTTTTTTGCGCAGATCATTGATACCCTGGGAAACAAAGCCTTTGTGACTCAAAAAAACCTTGCGACACAAAATATCTTTAGCCTGAATATTAGCGCCCCCGTTACAATTACAAAATGGTGGAACTCCTTCGCCACATTTAATGGCTATCATACTGCATACCATGCCGACTTCGGAGATGGTAAAATCATCAACGTGAATGTGGATGCTTTTTCTATTTTTACCCAGCAAACTTTTAGTCTGAAAAAAGGTCTCTCTTTTGAATTGTCAGGATTTTTTAATTCGCCGACAGTCTGGGGTGGTACCTTTAAGAGCAAGGCTCTCGGGTTTATGGATGCCGGTGTTCAGCAAAAATTATTCAAAGGCAACGGTACGCTGAAACTGAGCTTCACCGATGTTTTCAACACGCTGCATTGGAAAGGAATCAGTGACTATGGTGGAAGCCACCTGGAAGCGAGCGGCAATTTTGAAAGCCAGCAATTGAAAATCAATTTCTCTTACCGCTTCGGAAATTCTGCAGTAAAAGCTGCGAGACAAAGAAAGGCTGCAGCGGAAGACGAAAGCAAAAGATTAAATGGTGGTTCAGGTGGTATCGGAGGGCAGCAATAGATAAGATCGATTTCGGCAACGCGCCTCCGTGGTTTAAAAGCCACGGCGGCGTTTTGCATTTGGGCCTCGTCTTATAGTTCGATAAGATGAATCAATATTGAGTCACATAATCGCTCAAACTAGTTAAGAGTCGCGTTTCACCCTTTCTTTGCCGCATCTGCACAGGGTGAAATTTTTATTTATTTTTACCTTTGATTTCTAAATTAAATAATTTTTAAACCCAATTTTAAAACTAAAGCACATGATAGTCGTAAATCCTTATGTCAATTTCGATGGTAATACTGAAGAAGCTTTTGACTTCTACAAATCTGTTTTCGGTGGGGAATTCTCTTTGCTGATGCGAATGAAAGATGCCCCGGGAATGGATATTTCGGAAGATCAAAAAGAAAAGATTATGCACATTGCGCTTCCTTTATCTTCAGGTCAGGTATTAATGGGTAGTGATGCCGCGTGTCAAAAAAAAGAAGGCGCGGGTGTAAACAATTGTAATATCTCCATACATGCTGAAAGCATAGAAGAAGGCCAAAAACTATTTGATCAGATGTCAGGCGGAGGAAGCAATATCATGCCCTATGAAAAGCAATTCTGGGGTGCATGGCATGGCCATTTTACAGATAAGTTTGGGATTGGATGGATGATAAATTATGATCATCCAGAAAATCAATAATTCAGCAAAACATATTTTATGAGGACAAGTAGCATTGGAGTTTCCAAAGCAGTAAAAATTACATATTGGGTTACTACCTCCATCATTTCCTTGTGGGAACTATCAGGTGCTTTCTTTATAGACAGTGAGCTTGCAAAGCAAGGAATGCGTCATTTACAATTGCCGGAATGGTTTCGATGGGAGGTTAGTATTGGACACATTATAGGGGGAATTTTACTAATCGTTCCGATAGCTCCCCGCATTAAAGAATGGACTTATGTTGCTTTCGGTATTGATTTCATTTCAGCGTTCATTGCTTATGCTTCCATTGACGGAGCGGTTGATACCTTACTGTATCCGTTGGTCATGTTAGTGCTCCTGGTAATCTCTTACGTTTCTTATCACAAAATTTATCAACCCTTCAGAATCGGGAATCTGGTGTAGAACTTTATGATGTTCACCTTCGAAGTTTAATAGTTTTTTAAATTTTTACTATCATGAACAAAAAGATTACGACCTGCCTTTGGTTTAATGGACAGGCAGCAGATGCCGCAGAATTTTACACAAAAGTTTTTAAGAATTCCGGCATCAGGGGAATTATGCGAAATACTAAATCTTCGCCTGTAGGAGCTGAAGGAACTGCACTCACAGCTTCCTTTTTTATTGAAGATTTTGAATTCCTTGCGCTGAATGGAGGTCCTAATTTTAAGCCCAATCCTTCTGTTTCATTTTTTGTGCATTGTGCAAATGAATCAGAAGTAAATATCTTATGGGAAAAGCTTTCAGAAGGTGGAAAGGTAATGATGCCCCTGGACAAATATCCTTTTAGTGAAAGGTATGGATGGATAGAGGACCAGTTTGGAATATCATGGCAACTGATGCTTCCAACCCGTGCTGCAGATCAAAAGATCGTGCCATGCATGTTATTTGTTCATGAAGTTTTTGGAAAAGCAAAAGAAGCCTTAGACTTTTATGTATCCGTTTTTCGCAATGCGAGCCTTGATTTTATTTCGACTTACGGCGATGGCTCTCCATATCCTGATGCGATCAACTACGGTGAATGTACACTTGAAGGTGAGAAATTTGTGGTCATGGAGAATGACAGCAAGCAACACGAATTTCATTTCAATGAAGGCATTTCATTTATAATACATTGCGATGACCAGGATGAGGTCGATTACTATTGGAATATTCTTTCTACCAACGGAGGCCAGGAAAGCCAGTGCGGATGGCTGAAAGACCGTTACGGTGTTTCCTGGCAAGTGACGCCCGATATTCTTCCAAAATTATTAAGCCAAAAGGATCAGCAAAAAGCCGACCGGGCGATGAGGGCGATGATCCAGATGAAGAAGATTGATATCGCCGCTTTAGAAAATGCAGTAGCATAGGAGAGGACGACTGTGTTATAACTTTTACATTGAGACTTTTATTTCTTTGTCTCTGTTTTCGCGAACATTTTTTCCAGGGTGTTCGCGTTTCGGGAAGTTGAGAAATGTTTGGATGTCGTTTTTGCAAGATATTTCCCGAAAGAACTATCCAACGTAGAGCCCTTGCGAACAGTCCAATAAACAACACCCGCACCTTCCATGATTTTTTCCTCAACTGGATCAAGATCAGGTGCATTTTTTACGAGCTCTTTTTCGAAACTATCTTTTGTAAACACAAGATAACGGTGGAAATTTTCGTCCTTTTTGAAAGGAATTTTGTCAAGCATACTTTTTAATTGATCGGGCGTAATGACAATCACTTTTGCAGGGTAATCAAATGTTTTGCTCAACATCGATTCGATTTCATTGGTTAGCTTTCCTGTATCTTTTTTTGTTGTATTAATAATGACATTTCCTGTTTGCAAAATCGTAATCACATCTTTATATCCGTTCTTTTCAAAGCAGGATATTAATTCATCCATTTTAAGAATCCGGCCACCTACATTGATGCCGCGTAATAAAACAATGTATTGCATGCTGTTAATTTATTTCAGACAAAATACTCTAAATGATCAGGAGAAATGAATTTACATTCTTCTTTTAAGATAGCAAGATAAAGAACCCAATGAAGACACAAATAGTGAATTGAAAAAATTGTTGTGATGCGCCGTTGGTGTTCCCCGAAAAGAATCGGGGCAGGCGTGCGGATGGTTTTGCGGCACAGCAATCACCAACAACCCGCAGAGATCAAGCAAAAATGCTTATTGTCTCGAGGCAGGGCAGCCCACTCTTTTACCTTTTTTAAAGGAAGCAATTCCTGCTATCTGTTTGTATTTGTCGAAGAAATATCGGACGGTGTAAGTAACAGCGATATAGTAATAGCCATCTTTATATTTTGGATTGCCGCGAACAATACCGCCTGCAGGATAAGGCCCAGCTTGTACTTCGCCGCCGCGATAAGCAAGCTCAACAGCTTTTGCTCCTTTTGCGTTGAGTAAGGTTGACTGGTCAACATACACGGTGCTGACATCATCGAGATGATCAGTAAAGGTTTTACGATAGCCGAATTCAAGTCCCAGGCGATTATCTTCATTGATTGCATAGGATGCACCAAACCCGATGGGAACGCTGAACTGGGTAAGTTTATAATTTTTAACCCCGGTTTCAAAACCCTGGCCCTCGGTGCTCAAGGGCTTCAGAAAATATTTCGCGCCAGCCGTATCTTTTGTGTAAGGATTGAAATGAAAAATACCGACACCTGCAAAAACATAAGGCGTCCACCAGCGCTCGTTAAGATCAAAAAAACTATACTGTGCCGTCAGTTCCCAGTCGGCAATTTTTGTGCTAAAATTTAAGTTTCGTTGCTGCATGACCGCGGTTCCCTTTTTGTCATCAGCATGGAGCGATGTCATCGTGAGGTAAGTTCTTGCAGTGATGTGTTCGCTCAGATCGTATTGTACACCAATTGAACCCATCAATCTTGCCTGCGATAAACTGATGGCTTTTTCTTTTAAATCGCCCTGGTAATTAGCAATGCCAAGCCGCCCCGAGAAGTGAAAATTTTGAGCTGCCGCTACCATCGGCCCCAGGCAAATAATAAAAAATAGTTGTTTCATTGAAATAGAGTCTGGTAATGATGTAATGGCTAACGTCTTTTAATGCTGTTTATTTCCCCCGGGAGGCAATATTCCTATTCGATTCAATGCGTGCAGGCTCTCGCCAATCGTACATTGGAATTCATACCTAACGACAAGGAAAGAAAATTTTCCTTACCGATTTTTTCCAACTTTTTTGATTGAAGATTTCAATTGTGCAATACAACAGTTCTCTTATTCCTGGGTGATTTTTACGACAAGAGACCTTTTGAAATCCGGGAGAATTACAAACCGGGAATTATTCTTTTCGATATTGGTCCACGTATCTTTCCAGGGATCATACACCTGTATTTTTTTGGAGTTTGAATTGACTTCTATTTTTCGAAGATCGATTTTTCCGTGATGTATAATTTTCGGAGCGATGCCATTTTCCAGTTCTGATTCCCAGTTATTCATCTTATCCCGAAGCCAAAGCAATGTGGTTTTTTTACCTTTCAAAATGTAGATGCGCAATGAATCAGTTTCTACAAAAGAAGGTTTGAATGCTTCTTTGATTGGATCTATTCCTGCAATGGCCCTGGAAAAACGGCCAAAGTGATACCAAAGATTATTTTCGGCAACATAGGATTCCCAATGCCAACTCATTCCTGTTCCGGCTGCTCCGGAAAAAAAAGGAGCAAAGAGAATATCATGCAAGAGGATTCCGGCTGTATCTTTTGGATAATATTTACTGGGGCCTGCATGATGCGGTTCTACGGCGCCGGTTTCAGCCAGCATCACAGGCTTTCTCAAATGATAGCTACGCAATTCGTTTACAGCGGAAGAGCAAATGATATCCATAGGTCCATGGCAAACCTCAAGCCTGGCACCGAGGTCAAGATAGCGATGAACTTGCGCCACTTCATTTCCAGGCAGCGACATCATTTCTTTGTACAACGGCCTTACATAATCTCCATCAAAACTTCCGAGGCTTTGCATTACAAGATTTTCAGGAAAACGCTTCTTTACTTCAGCAAGCATTTTCTTGTTCCAGGACATAAAGACTTCGTCCTTAGGAAGGCTCATTGCATTCATCTCATTCCATAATTCCCATCCAAAAAACAACGTATCGCTTCCGAAATGTTTTTGATAGAAATCAATTTTATTGAGAAATAAATTCTGTCCTGCTGCCGTAGTAAGATATTGTCTTACGCTATCCAATGGCCCTCCGTGAGATTTATGATAAGCGAATTTTGTAGCCCATTGTTGAGAGTTTTCCGCCAGGGTAATGCTCCTGAAATGTTCCAGCGTCATTTTAACTCTCAGGTGATATTTCCTTGCCATTGCTATGAAGCGATCTATTCTGCTGATCTTCTCCTGGCTATACTTCCCTGCTTCCTCTTCCATATCCCAAAAGGAATTGCTGAGCCATATCCTGATATAATTACCACCGTTCGCGGAAAGATTTTTCATCCATCCTTCAATTTCATAAAATGCCGAGTCTTCACTGTTTCTATATTTTCCACTTGGGCCGATCATATTGATGCCGATGGGAATATATGTTTGTCCATCGGAAAAAGATAGATAAGAAGAATTTGCAGGACTCACTTCGATGAAACGGGCAACAGGATTGTTTTGAGCGATCAACGAGCTATGTATTCCCAACAAGAGAATGAGGTAAGAAATAAAAAGTGTTGGTTTTAAATTTGGCATAGGTGGTGTTTTTTTTCGAAGTTAAATGTTCCGGCGGGTTTTCATTTTCATAATATATTCCTGAGTCAAAAGTAAGGACTCGAAAATGAAATCCCGATGCTTGCAGAGAGATGAAAATATAACTTATCGCTATTCCTTAAATTATTAAGCATTTTGAGCTGACGCTCTATAAGACTTTGTAGATTGGGTTTATTATAATTCAAAGTTCATTATACATCGGGGTTTCACACAATTCTTTTTTTATGGTAAGTGAATACGGTGAAAACCCCTCTATGTTGAAATCCAAATTTTTGGGTCTCAAATTTTTTAAATTTATTTCTTATAAAAACAACCTTCTCTAAGCAGACATTGTACTAAAGCAAGCTGCAACTTTAATTATTATTTTTTATAATGATAAAACGCAAACTGCTGGAAGTAGT
>JBDSGZ010000151.1:0-5787 GCA_039918735.1 Ginsengibacter sp. | reverse complement strand
TTTTGCTCAAAGAACGGATAGCAGATATTAGTCCGAAAATCACCAGGGCGATTACAATAAACTTAATAACAGCAGCTAAAAAATTCCCGTAATGAACCTCACCCCATTTTAGCTGCGAAATATTTTGTGCGCCGATCGCATTCAATGCAGGTGTGAGCAACAGGGGAGTGATCACATCGTCCACCAGGGAAGAAACAATTGCTCCGAAAGCAGCGCCAATGATTACGGCCACAGCAAGATCCATAACATTACCTTTAAGCGCAAACTCTTTAAAATCCTTCATAAAGCTCATAACTGAAAATTTTAATGTGAAAGAATAATTTATTTTTTTAAACCAGGATATTGCATATTGAATTCTTTTAACCTGTCTCGTAAAGTACTGGCGATGACATATTCCTTATACCAATTCTGATCACTTGGAACAATGGTCCAGGGAATGATGCTGCAATTTCTGAAGCAGTCTTCGTACATCTTCATGTAACTGTCCCAGAGTTTCGCTTCTTCAAAATCATTTTCATTGTACTTCCACATTTTTGCAGGATCCTTCATTCTTTCTTCGAGATCCTGTTTCTGAGATTCAGGTGAAATATGAAGATAGAATTTCAAAATGGTAGTGTTATTGTGAATTTCAATCAGTTGTTCCCAGTCATTAATTGCCTGCATTCTTTTCTTCGCCGTTTTATCATCACACCAATTGTGAACCCGGGTTATAAGAATATCTTCGTAGTGGCTGCGATTGAAAATTTGTATCATGCCTTTTGCTGGGACGGACTTGTGAACCCGCCAAAGAAAATCATGACTTAGCTCTTCAGGCGTTGGCGCCTTAAAACTCTTTACGCTGACTCCCTGTGGGTTCATTGAAGTAAAAACGTTTCTTATGGTGCCATCCTTTCCACTGGCATCCATTCCCTGGAGCACTACCAAAATAGAATGCTTGTTCTCAGCGAACAACAAGTTTTGTAATTCATCCAGTTCCGCAAGAATTTTTAAAGTTTTCTCTTTCGTTTCTTTCTTATCAATTTCTTTCGGAGCCCTCGTGTTTATCTCTCCTAAATTAATCCCGTTCATATTGTTAAATAAAATGAATAATCTCAATGTATCAGTGAATAAAAATACGTCTTTGGTTCGGAATCATTTTTAATTGATTCGGAAGTCATTCACTGAATTTTTTGGGAAGGTTGGTCTATCGTTGGTTCTCTCTAATGATATCACGATATAGGCTGGAATTGAAGATGCTTAATTTCAAATTGCAGGAGTTGCCATTGGTGTTTCTATGAATCAAAAAAAAGTGATGGAAAATTTCCAGGCTACATGCCTAATTCATAGAACATTTACTTTCCCATGAGCGCCGAAAATGAAGATGGCGACGAATCCGTAGATGGTGCAGATAATATAATGGAAGCGCGACCAGGAAAGAGAGAATAGAAGATTGATAAAAGATATCGCTTTAGGAATCTCATTAATGAATGAGTGACTTAAATCCCATCATCATACAGCCATGATTTCTTTTTCTTTGGAACTAAGGTGAGTGTCGACAAGAGAAATATAAGTATCAGTAATCCCTTGCATCTCAGCTTCGCCATCTCTTGCGGCGTCTTCACTTATTATGCTCTCTTTTTGAAGTTTTTTTATCTGCTCAATAGCATCCCTGCGAATATTGCGAATCACGATCCTTGCATTCTCTCCTTCGGCATTACTTCTTTTCACCAATTCCTTCCTGCGTTCTTCGGTAAGAGGAGGTAAAAACAACCTTATGATGTTGCCGTCATTTTGTGGATTGACTCCGATGTTAGCTGCGATGATTGCCCTTTCAATTGGTTGCAACATATTCTTCTCCCATGGTTGAATAGTGAGAGTTCGTGCATCCATAACACTTACGTTTCCAACCTGGTTAACAGGAGTTGGATTTCCGTAATACTCTACGACAATGCCGTCAAGCATTGTTGGATTCGCCTTTCCCGCCCTGATTCTTGTCAATTCAGTTTCAAAATGGTCAATTGCCTTCTTCATTGAATTTCTTCCGGTATCTAAAATTTCACCTAGATCTTCTGCCATATGCTCAATTTATAAAATGAAATATTTTTTCACTACGGGAACATTGCCCTCAAAAGGCAACAAAATTAATGAAAACAGGCTGACTAAAAAGTTAAGGACATTAATCTTGTTCCATTGGTTCGCCCGCAAGAGTAAGAATCTTGTGTGATTTTAAAATCGGATCCTTTTGCTTCCGCCCTTCAAAAGAAGCAGACTTGGGTTGCGGCCTGCTATAGTACACCAGGGCAACCATTGAAACGGCAGTAGCAGTAAGAGAGAGTATTACCAAGGTAGCTCCATAAGAACGAAGCACATAGGCAAGTAAAATGAATATTATGTTAGTCAATACGCAAACAATAGAAATTATCTTATGGCTCAGGCCGATCTCAAGTAAAAAATGATGTATGTGATTTCTGTCGGGAATAAAAGGTGAACGGCGATTAAGGATGCGCAGGCTTACTACTCTGAGGGTGTCGAAAAGAGGTACGATAAGTATGGCAAATCCTAATGCCGGTGCTGACTCGAAGGCCAGTGGAGATAAAGGATCCGAAGCAACTGTAATAAATTTAATGACAAATACGGAGTTCAAAATTCCTATGAGTAATGAACCCGTGTCACCCATAAATATTTTTGCGGGAGAAAAATTATAAATAAGAAAAGCTAACAGGCTGCCGCTGAGTGAAAAAGCCATTACCGCATACATAGGCTGGGCAGCGGCCACAAAATATGCCCCAAAAATACCCGATGTGAGCAAGCCCAAAGAACCGGCAAGACCATCTACACCGTCAATAAGATTGAAGGAATTAGTGATTACTACAATGGTAAAAAGACTTAGCAAAATACTAGCCGTATGTGGAATTTCATTGATTCCAAGAAAGCCATGCATGTTGGTGATCTGAACTCCACCAAACTTAATGATAATCGCTGCTGCTATGAGCTGTCCAATAAACTTTTTGGTAGCAGAAAGGATCAGAATATCATCCTTGATTCCCAGAAAAAATATCAGCATAATTGCTGCCATGAAATATTGCAACACGTCTGCGGTTGAAGGCGGCACACCTAATAAAGTAGCAATGATAAATCCTGCAAAAATTCCCAGCCCTCCTAAGGTTGGTATCACGGCTTTATGCACCTTTCTCTCATCAGGCTCATCAAAAAACTTCTTTTCTTTGGCCACTTCAATTATTACGGGTATTGAAAAAAACGTTATAAGAAACGCTAACCCGCCGCTCAGTAAGATATTATCCATGCCTAGTTTTTAAATAAGCAACTCGTTGCAAATGTATAATTAAGTTACAAGTAAATTTTTACAAGCCCTAAATATGTAACTGGTTTCTAATGAAAAGACAGCCTTAACTATTAGATAACGATAAGTAACTGTACTTATTTTATTTATTTCCAAAACCCTTGCAACTGTCAATTATTCTATTATTTTTTCATCCGCTCCGCCGGCAACTACTACCTCACCCAGCTTATTGATAGGATTTTTTCTATTTTCATCGTATTGTGCCTGGTTGCTCAAAATATCAATACCTGCAAAGATTGCGGCCACGAATGAAGAAGGATCTGCCATATTCTTACCTGCTATATCAAACGCTGTTCCATGATCAGGGCTGGTCCGGATTACAGGAAGTCCGGCTGTATAGTTAATCCCTTCAGCACCCTGCAACGATTTGAAAGGGATTAAGCCCTGGTCGTGATACATTGCTAATACCGCATCAAACTTATGCTGGTACCCTCTTGCAAAAAATGCATCCGCACTAAAAGGACCGTTTACAAGCATATTATGTTGCTTCGCTTCTTTAATGGCAGGTTTTATAATCTGCTCTTCTTCGGAACCGATAAGGCCATCATCTCCGGCATGGGGATTCAGCGCAAGTACGGCTATCTTGGGGCGTTCAATATCGAAATCTCTTTTAAGCGAAGCGTGTAAAATTTTAAGCTTGCTAAAAATGCTTTCTCTGGTTATGAATTCCGCTACATCTTTTATAGGAACGTGTTCCGTAACGAGACCTACCCTAAAGTTTGCAGCAGTTAGCAACATCAGCACGTCGTTCAGTCTAAAAAAGCTCTGTAAAAAGGGAGTATGCCCAGTGTAAGTAAAATCCGGGCTTTGAATATTTTTTTTATGGAGTGGCGAGGTTACTAATATATCCAGGTGCTGATCTTTCAAAGCCTGCGCAGCGGACAATAAACTAATAGCCGCATATTTACCGCCGTCTTCAGTTAAAACACCCGGCTGAATGGCAACTTCTTCTTCCCAACAATTAAATAGGTTTACCTGCTTGGGATTGATCTTACTAAAATCCCGGGTACTTGAAAAAATAAAATTGAGGTCGGGGATGCCCTTCCTATAAAAATTCATGACCTTATTGCTTGCAAAAACAACGGGGGTGCAAAAATCCAGCAGCCTGTTATCCGAAAGCGCTTTTAATATTAATTCCGGTCCAATGCCGTTTAAATCTCCTGAGGTGAAGCCGACAACAGGTTTTTTATCTTTGAAAGTACTGCTCAAATGATACTCTTTATGTAAGGGATGCAATTTAGTTAAATTATAATTTGCAGATCAAAAGTGGGGTCGCATTTCTTATTGAACCACAAAGGATAAGGACCGGATTACAGTTGGCTGGCCACGTAATTTTCCACCGGCATTCGGTTCGAGATACTTCTTGCCAGGGTCATTTCGTCAGCATATTCAAGCTCTCCGCCAAACGCGATGCCCCGGGCGATCGTAGTAATCTTAACCGGGATTCCCGTTAACTTTTTACTGATATAATAAATAGTAGTGTCGCCCTGTATATTTGGACTCAACGCGAAAATCAATTCGCCGGTCTTTTCTTCGTCCACTCTTTTTAGCAGGGAATCAATTTGTAATTGCCCGGGTCCGATTCCATCAAGCGGTGAAATTACTCCACCGAGGACATGGTAGAGCCCATTGTACTGTTGTGTACTTTCGATTGCGATTACATCCCTGATACTTTCGACAACACAGATCATGTTTTGCATTCTTGCCCTGTCGCTGCAAATGTTACAAAGATTTTTGTCCGCTATGTTATGGCACTGTGTGCAAAAATTAATCTCTTCACGCATTTTTGATATCGTCTCGCTAAATGCGTTCACGTCTGCCACATCCTTTTTTAATAAATGAAGCACGAGCCGGAGAGCCGTCTTTTTTCCAATGCCGGGCAATTTTGAAAATTCATTCACGGCATTTTCCAACAGAGATGACGAAAAAATCATGACGCAAAGATAAATTATGATGGAGTAATATTCCTTGCAGGGTTAAGTTTGATTGACATTTATCGGGAAGCGATCGGGCAAAAGACCACCAGCTATAGCAGAATGTCTTTCTCATTCTCCCAATTTGCCCGAATGTTTATTTTTTGCGGAATGCTGAATGCTCTTTCGGGTTGTAGTTTGAGTTCATAATTCCCGGGATCCCACACACCGTTTTCATTGGTGTCATCGAGAATTCTCATCTCGTATTCTCCCGGGTTAAAAAGCTTTACCTGCCAATGAGGAGAAGTCAATGGGAAAGAATTTACCAACAGGTTATTTAAAATAAATTGCAACACGGGGTGTTTAAATTTATCCAGGTTGGTAAAATTTAATTTTATAATCCCGTAGTCTCCTTCCTTTTTTGTCTTAAATCTTATTGTATCGGGTTTCTCCAATGTGTTACCTAAAGAATCCGCTGCAAAATCTATCGGGACAACCAGTTCATAAACCGTGTTTTCCTCCCACACCTGGTTA
>JBDSGZ010000150.1:0-8764 GCA_039918735.1 Ginsengibacter sp. | reverse complement strand
ACCTCCCAGAAAGTATAGAAAACCTTGATGGCGTGCAGGTGGAACCAGTGCAATGTGCATCAGTAAACCGCAATCCGTTTTGTGCAAGCCAGTCAATATGCGGCGTGAAAATAGCAGTGGCTCCGTAACAGCTTAAATCACCGTATCCCAAATCATCAGTATAGAGAATTAAAACGTTCGGCTTTTGCTGGGCCTTCAATTGTAATGTAGAGACGGTGATTAAGAATAATATAAAACGGAAAAATTTTTTCATTTTAGCTTCTCTTTAGAAGTGATCTCTTTTGAGCTGGCCTTGTGGCAGATCTGTAGCATGAACTATTTAATTTCTAAATGTGACTTTCTTAAAGGTATCGGTTTATGTAATAGTTCGTTCGAACAGGCGTTTTTTTGAATTGAACAAAGCTCTTTATAAAAAGACTTTAACCCGCCTAAAATTCTTGTGGACAGATAGCAACTAAAAGCAAGGATATTTTTATTGGAAATTCGTCCCACTTAGATATCGTTTATGGTTTCGAATTCGTTTACCTTTCAGGTGTTCTTTTTCATGGAAAACAGGATAAATTCTTATTCGCACACAGATATCATCATGCTGATTTATGTTTAGACCTAAACTGGCAGATACTCTCAGAAACTATAATCAACAACAATTTTTTAAAGACGTTGTTGCCGGTATCATTGTCGGGATTGTAGCCTTGCCCCTGGCCATTGCATTTGCAATCGCATCAGGCGTATCGCCGGAAAAAGGATTGTTCACTGCTATCATAGCAGGCTTTGTAATTTCTGCTTTTGGAGGAAGTAAAGTACAGATCGGCGGACCTACCGGCGCATTTATCGTGATCGTTTATGGGATCGTGCAGGAGTATGGCGTGGATGGCCTGTTAATAGCCACTTTCCTTGCAGGCATCATCCTGGTGATCATGGGCTTTGCCAGGTTGGGAAACATCATTAAATACATCCCTTATCCACTGATAGTTGGCTTCACAGCGGGAATCGCTGTGATCATTTTTTCTTCCCAGATGAAAGATCTTTTTGGGTTGCAAATGGGTACAGTACCGGCAGATTTCATCTCAAAATGGAATAGCTATTTTCATAGTTTGTCTTCCGTAAACTGGTCCGCTATTGCAATCGGCTTTGGCACAATTATCATCATAGTTTTTTTCCCCAAAGTCACCCGCGTGATCCCGGGCTCTTTGGTCGCGATTCTTGCAGCAACGGTTTTAGTCCAGTTTTTCAATCTTCCTGTTGATACGATCGGATCAAAATTCGGGGATATTCCATCTTCTCTGCCGGCTCCCGCAATTCCGCATATCAATTGGGAAATTATTCAACATACCATCCGGCCAGCATTTACAATTGCACTGCTCGGAGGAATTGAAAGCCTGCTGTCAGCAGTAGTTGCAGATGGAATGATAGGAGGTAATCACCGGAGTAATATGGAACTCGTGGCGCAGGGTGGAGCGAATGTAGCATCAGCAATATTCGGCGGCATCCCTGCTACTGGCGCGATTGCAAGAACGGCGACGAATATTAAGAACGGAGGAAGAACGCCTGTGGCTGGAATTGTTCATGCAATAACCCTGTTGGTGATTATGTTGCTTGTTGGAAAATGGGCCAGGTTAATTCCGATGGCTTGTCTTGCAGGCATTCTTGTGGTGGTAGCCTACAACATGAGTGAGTATGCAACTTTCATTCTCATTGCAAAAGGAAGCAGGAGCGATGCCGCAGTGCTGCTTACTACTTTCCTGCTCACAGTTTTAGTGGATCTAACTGTTGCCATTGAAATAGGGATGGTACTTGCAGTCTTCCTTTTCATGAGAAAAATGATACAGATAAGCAATGTGAGCAACCTGTTGACTGATCCGGATGAAAGTGATGGAGAGGAAGACAGTCGTGCAATTAGTAAATATAAAATTCCGGGTGAAGTAGAAGTGTTTGAGCTTACAGGTCCGATGTTTTTTGGAGCAGCCTATAAGTTTAAAGACGCAATAAAGCTGATAGAAAAAAAGCCCAAAGTTTTAATCGTAAGAATGCGGCATGTTCCCATAATAGATGCCACGGGATTAAACACAATCAAGGATGTATTGCGAATGTGCTCCCGCGAAAAAATGCAGTTGATCATAAGTGGAATACAACCACAGGTGCTGGAAGAATTTAAAAAATCGAGGCTATTATTTCAAATAGGAAAGCGATTTGTAACAAGCGATATTGACACAGCGCTGGAGAGAGCCAAAGAAGTCATCAGCAATCGCTAACGAACGAATCATTTTTCCCATCCGCAATCCCTAACATTTTTTCCTTTGCGGTTAGTGAGCACATCGCCGAGATCCTCTCTCGCTACTTCAGCAAGTTTCTGCAGATCGGCCACCACTTCGGGATAATATTCCTTGACATCATAGCGCTCGCCTGCGTCACGGCGCAGATCGTAGAGGCCCATTTCATATTGCCGCTGTTCGTTTGTCTTTCCAGGAAAACCATCTTTACCCGGGGCAAATCCTTCATAGGTTCTTCCAGGATGAGGCAACATGAGTTTCCAGTCGTCTTTCCGAACTGCCTCGAGCTGATTGTTGCCATAATAGTAATAAAATGTATTCCTTGGATTGGCAGATGAATCTCCTTTCATCAAAGACAAAATGTTTACGCCATCAATCTTATGATCAGGCAATTTGCCACCTGCAAGATTGGTTATCGTGGGCAGGAGATCTATTGCAGATGCAAGCTTGTTGCAGATGGACCCGGCAGGGATCACTCCATTCCATCGCATGATGCAAGGTTCTTTTAATCCTCCTTCCCAACTCGTGCCTTTTCCTTCGCGGAGCCCACCGGTACTGCCAGCGTGATTTCCAAAATTCAGCCACGGGCCATTATCAGATGTAAAAATAATCAGCGTATTTTCATCCAGATTATTTTGTTTAAGAGCCTTCATTATTTCACCAACTGACCAGTCAATTTCCATGACCACATCTCCGTACAAGCCTTGCCTGCTTTTTCCTTTAAACTTTGCGGAAGCAGCCAGCGGCACATGAGGCATGGATTGCGGCATGTAAAGAAAGAATGGTTTGTTCTTGTTTTGCCGGATAAAGTCAATTGCTTTCTCAGTGTACAAAGTCGTAAGGGTTGCCTGGTCTTCAAGAGTCTTGATTATTTTAATTGTTTTATTGCCATTGATCAATGGAAGAGGCGGAAACCTGTATCTCCGGTCCGCTGTATCCATGATGGGAACTCCATCATAACCCACAGGCCACATATCGTTAGAATAAAGTAAACCCACATATTCGTCGAAGCCATGTTGCAGTGGCAGAAACTGTTTCTGGGCGCCCAAATGCCATTTACCGAAAATCGCGGTGCGATATCCTTTCTCTTTGAGAATTTCAGCGATCGTTTTTTCATCCTTACTTATTCCATTTTTCGCCCAGGGCATAAGTGCGCCTGCAATTCCTACCCGGTTTGGAAAACATCCCGTAAGCAATGCTGCCCTTGATGCAGAGCAGACCGGTTCACCGGAGTAAAACTGTGTAAACATCATTCCTTCATCCGCGAGCCTGTTCAAATTTGGAGTCGAATATTGTATGGCTCCATACCTGCCGATATCCCCGTATCCCATGTCATCACAAAAAATAATAATGATGTTGGGAGCTTTAGGTGCTGGTTCTTTTTTTTCTACTGGAAATGAGAACAGCGATAAAACGCTGGGGAGAAGGAAAAACTTAAAGAAGAGCATAATTGCAATTTATCAAAAATAGAATTTCAAGAAATAATTCATGTGCATTGCTGTCTAACCTTTCCATTCTCCGAGCCCCTCTCTGATTACTTCCCATTCATTGGTCGTGCAATCGATCACGGTTGAAGGAATGACGCCGCCTGGTCCGCCATCTATCACTAAGTCCACCAACTTGCCAAACTTTTCGTGAATGATCTCCGGGTTGGTATACTCCTCCACCAGTTCGCCGGGCAGGGAGGTGCTGAGAAGAGGATTGTCCAAATCTTCAAGAATTTCAGCACAGATCGCATTGTCCGGAATCCGCAAGCCAATCGTATCTTTTTTACTTTTAAGAATTTTTGGAACCTGTTTGCTCGCAGGTAAAATGAAAGTATAGGGACCGGGAAGATAATTTTTTAGCACCCGGTAGAGTGGAGTTCCAATACTTTTTGTGTAATCACTCAGGTGGCTTAAGTCACGGCAAATGAAGGACAGTTGTGCCTTTGAAGGATCTACGTTTTTCACCTGGCAGATACGTTCGATCGCCTTATGTTGAAAAATGTCACAGCCGAGGCCGTAGATTGTGTCCGTAGGGTAAATGATAATACCGCCGCCTTTGAGGCATTCTACGACCTGGTTCACGAGACGCTTTTGAGGATTTTGTGGATGGATAGTGAGCAACATAGACTAAAGTTAAGAGATTGGATGAAAATGAAAGGGAAAAGCAACACAGTATTGTTAGAAAAGATGAGCCTCAATCAAATTCCTCAAATATAGCACCAACTCATTTTTATTATCTTCTAGAAATCAGGAGATCTTTCGGAGCCACGCTGTAATTTCTGTTTTTAATCTTTTACATTTGCAGCGTTTTTGTATTAAAACTTATTGAAAATTATGGCAATTATAAGTGTTGGTTCAATGGCTTTCGATGCTATCGAAACTCCTTTTGGAAAGGTGGATAAAATAGTGGGCGGGTCAGGCACCTATGTGGCTTATGCCGCAAGCCACCTCGCAACTCCTATTCAACAAATTTCAATTGTGGGGAATGATTTTCCGCAAGAAGAAATGGATGAGCTACAACGCCGCGGAGTCCAACTTACCGGAGTGGAAATCGTTAAGGATAAAAAGTCTTTTTTCTGGAGCGGTAAATATCATCTTGACATGAACAGCCGGGATACGCTGGTAACCGACCTGAATGTTTTAGCCGATTTCAATCCGAAGATTCCGGCGGACTACCAGGGCGCCGATTTCCTGATGTTGGGTAACCTGATGCCAAGTCTACAAAAAAGTGTGATTGAGCAGATGGAGAAAAGACCAAAGCTAATTGTTCTGGACACGATGAACTTTTGGATGGAAAGTGCGCTGGAAGATTTAAAGGCAGTGTTGCTATTGTCGGATGTGCTGATGGTGAATGATAGTGAGGCCAGGCAACTTAGTGGTGAATATTCCCTGGTGAAAGCTGCGAAGATCATATTGGGTATGGGACCACGGTTCCTGATCATAAAGAAAGGGGAACATGGAGCATTGTTGTTTCATGAAAACCAGGTTTTCTTCGCGCCAGCTCTTCCTTTGGAGGCAGTGTTTGATCCGACAGGAGCGGGTGATGCATTCGCCGGCGGCTTCATTGGGCACATTGCACGCACTTCCGATATCAGTTACGAAAACATGAAAACGGCCATCATCGTGGGTTCTGCCATGGCAAGCTTTTGCGTGGAAAAATTTGGACCACAACGGCTGAAAGAAATTAGCAAGGAAGATATTGATCTGCGCTTGAAAGAATTTGTTCAACTTGTAAATTTCGACATCGATCTGGTCTGATCTTTTCTTAGGGTTAATATCTGCATTTTATTTCATCAAAATTTGATCTGTGCTTGACCTGATCCTGTTGTTTTTTTTAACCCGCGAAATAGGCAGGCTTGCTTTACGCAAAGGCCTGAAGCCGAATACCTGGAAAATATACAATGTGGTCGGATGGCTGGCCGGAGAGTTAGTAGGAGTCGTTATTGGCGTACTGATCTTTGGCGTTGATAATCTTATCTCAGTGCAACTTGTGGCCTTCGCATTTGCCATCACGAGTTACTTCATTGTAAAAGCCCAGCTCAATAAACTTCCCGATATTAAAGACGATATAGACAGGATTGGAAGCAGGTAAAGAATTAAGACTTCTCTAAAACTTAAAGTCCCTGACGACTTGCTCCCTGAATTCAAATATTTTTTCCAGTTGTTTTTTCACGAAAAGTGAATTGGCAATGTCGCCGATAAACCAGAAGGGAACTTTATAGTGTACAATATCCGTCATCTCCACACCACCGTCCACTTCTTTAAAATGATGCTGATGATGCCAGAATGAATATGGTCCGAACCGTTGTTCATCAATGAAATATTTCATAGGGTCCACATGCGTGATTTCCGTCATCCAATAAAGTGGAATTCCAAGGACAGGCTTTACTGTGTATTCGATCAACTGACCTGCATACATTTCTCCTCCATCATGTTCGGATATAATATTGAATCCAAGTTCGGGTGGAGTAATTTTTTTCAGGTTGGCCGGGGAAGAAAAAAATTTCCAGGCATCTTCAATTTTTATTGGTAAAAATTGAATCTTCTTTAAACTATAAACTTTGCTCATTTGGGGTAATAACAAATAAAGAAGGATTTGGTTAACAGGGAACGAGAAAAGATTTTATTTTCCTGAAAGTAATGTGAATAGCCGTTTGTTCAGATAAAAATTATCTCTGCCCAATTTTTGTTTTTGTAAAAGACCTTTTTCAATTAAAGCTTCAAGGTATCGTACACTCGTACGTGAGCTAATTCCAAGGTCTCTTTCTAAAAATTCAATTTTTGTATATGGATACTTAAACAAATTATTTAAAAGATCCTGGCTATACATTTTTGGCAATTCATTCCTGATTGTTTGCTTATACTCTTGCATCAGCTTCTTTATTTTCCCTATCAGCGTAATGCTTTCCAAGGCTGTTTCCTCTATCCCGGTAAGCATATATAAAATCCATTCTTCCCATTCTCCTGTTTCTCTCACTTGTTGCAGAAGCCGGTAATAATCGTTTTTATGTTGAATAATATAGCGGCTTAAATACAGCACCGGTAAATGCAGTAAACCTTTTTGAACGAGGTATAATATATTAATAATTCTGCCGGCTCTTCCATTACCATCATAAAAAGGATGAATGCTTTCAAACTGGTGATGAATGACAGCCATTTTTATCAGCGGATCTACATCCATCATATCATCTTCGTTTATGAACTTTTCAAGATTATTCATCAGTTCTGTAATAGTCTTGATGTCTTGCGGAGGTGTATAAATGACTTCACCTGTTTTATCATTCAAAAGCTTTGTGCCCGGTAATTTTCTAAAGCCTGCATTATTTTGCTCAATAATTTTATGAATCTGCAGAATGAATTTATTAGTTAGTAACCCATTTTTTTTTATAAGCCCGAAGCCTGTTTTCAACGCTTCTGCATATTGATGAACTTCTTTTGCAGCAGGCGAAGCAAACTGATAAGTGAACATGCTGCTTTGATATACTTCAGCAAAAGTGCTGATAATATTTTCAATAGCTGAGCTTTCTCTTGCCTCACGCAGCGCAAGTGTTTCAGTTAAAATATTCTCGTTGGGAATACTGGTTATTACTCCTTTTAGCTCTGCCAGCGCTTTATGCGCCTGCGCTACTTTCCGTAATACTTTTTTAGTTTCTATTTCCTGGATTAAAGGAAGCGGTTTCATCATTTTTTGTCCTGTGTTATACAAACATAGGACAAAAATCAAGTTTTTTGTCATGTATTAAGAAAACATAGGACAAGATTTTCAACTTAATGAGAAAAGAATTAGTATGAAATTGTTGAACGTTTGAAACGATCATTTACTTTTTAATCCTCACATCAAAAACAAAATCTTGTATAAATAATATTTTAAATTTTTTGCAGTCAGCATGTGATGGGTTTAATATATAATTAAACTCCTCAGAAATTACTATGGAAGGTATTTTGAGAACAAGCGCCTTCGCCTCTTTTAAAACAGCAGTTCCGAGATCTTTTGTAGAAGAGGGTGCAGGTATATCTTTCCAGTTGCCCGGCAATTCGGATTCTTTCAATTCACGAATTGCTGCATCAGGTATTTCGAACATTGTAAAGCTTAAAGCTCTTGGAATTTCATCTATACTAACATTTACTGTGTATTCTAATAATGCAAGTGAGCGGCTTTCAGAAGTATAAATGCATGGAGTAAGTTTGTGGTTCCATCGCCCGCCGTTTAGCCTGGCTCCTTCTCCTGTGATCTCTGCTGAAAATTTTGTGATCCCAATCCTATACACAATCATGTAATAAGATTTAGGAGTAAACACCATAGGCAATCCGTCCAATAATATCTTTTACCTCTTCTCTGCCGAATTGATTATCTATAACATCGTATGGCAGTCGGCCATTTAATGCCTGGTTGGGACGCAACATCCATTGATTGAAACGATCTTCATCTTCAAAAACTTCGTATCCGTAAGAATAAATATCAGCAAGACTCATGATACGCTCGCTTAGCACGGGGTTGAACTTTTCCTGTTTTTTTTTATTAATTAATGTTGCTCTGGTTACTGATAGCGCTGTAGCTAATTTGCCATAATCCAATTTTGTTTTTGCTTTCAGGTTTTCCAAATCTCTTTTGCTAAGCCCTGACTGTACGATAGACATTTTCTCCATTGACGTCAGTTGGTTTTCCGGCTTTAAAGCAGAGCCGGTAAGTATTACATCAACCTTTGAATTGTTTCCTTTTTTAATTGAAGATAAATTTGCCCGCATCGGATATGTTGATTTTTCATAAGCTAAGCCTGGTTCACTAATTATTGACTTCTTCGATGAAGAGACGGCGTAATCTTTTTTTGTATTATTTTTTAAAGGCATAGTATAATATTATACTTAAACGAGTATAAAGTTATACAATAAATTTTAAAAGGAAAATATAAGATTTATCAAAAGCAAATGCCTCCAGAAGCTGTTTAAGCAAGGTTTATTCATTTTTGACTACCCGCTACAAGTTCTTGCTTCACTTCGCTTCGCTAC
>JBDSGZ010000149.1:0-3820 GCA_039918735.1 Ginsengibacter sp. | reverse complement strand
GATATTCAGTCTCCATCGCGTCAGCGCGGGTTCTAATAGGAATAAGTCCAATGTCCGTGCATCCAATTTTTCCAAATGCATTTAGATAGTTTTCACCGACTTCATTGGGTATCATAGAAGCGGTAGTGATTACCTCAATCCTAACCTCTGAACCGCCTGCCTCTTGCACGATCCTCCTGAGGATTCCCAATTCAAAAAAATTAAGATTGTTTCTTGACATCTCTCCCTTGTCTGGCTCTATGCCCTTATCTTCTGCGCCGCCAATGGCAAAAAGTTTTCCCAACGGATTTTGCATGCATTCAATTTTGAAGAAGAAACCTGGCATGTGTTTGCATACCAACAGAAATAATTATAAAGATTGAAATTTCAGACTCTAACAAAATTAACGGAATTGCAATAAACACATTGTGCTCCGCAACCCGACTTTTTTTTGACCATAAAATTTCCATAACTTCAAATCTTGCTGTTCATCAAACCTCACCCAACAAACAAACGGCATTTTTTCTCATGAAAATTATAGAAATAAAAGTCCTGAGGGGACCTAATTTCTGGAGCATACGCCGGCCGAAATTAATTCAGATGATGCTGGACCTGGAAGAGATGGAGCAGCTTCCCTCGAACAAGGTTGAAGGTTTCAGAGTGAGGCTTGAAGAGATGCTCCCCGGGCTGTATGAGCATAGGTGTAGCGAAGGAGTAGCCGGTGGATTTCTTTCTCGCGTGGAGCAGGGAACATGGATGGGTCATGTGATTGAGCACGTTGCTCTCGAGCTTCAGACATTGGCTGGTATGGATATGGGTTTCGGGCGAACAAGGTCCACGGGCAAGGAAGGCGAATATTTTGTGGTGTTTGATTACATGGAAGAAGAGGTAGGAGTTTTTGCTGCCAAATCTGCTTTTAATCTTGTACAATCCGTTTTAAAAAAATCGGAGTACGACCTGGAAAATGATCTCCAGATCATGAGAGAGATAAGAGAGGATACGAGGCTCGGTCCATCGACGGGGAGCATAGTGGAGGAAGCCGCGAGGCGTGGTATTCCTTATATACGGCTGAATAAACAAAGTCTTGTTCAATTGGGATATGGAATTCATCAACAAAGAATAAGAGCAACAATAGCTGGTACTACTTCCAGCATTGGAGTGGACATCGCAGGCGACAAGGAAGAAACAAAGAACCTGCTGAGTGCTGCTGAAATTCCGGTTCCAAAAGGAATAATTCTTTACAAAGATGAAATGGTGCAAAGGGCGATTGATGCAGTGGGATATCCTTTTGTGATCAAGCCGATTGATGGAAACCATGGGAAAGGCGCTACTACCAATATCACTACCATTGAGCAGGCAGAAAAAGCTCTCGAGGCTGCGAGGAAATACGGACGTTCGGTTATTTGCGAAAAATATATTACCGGCTTTGACTTCAGGGTTTTAGTGATCAATTTTAAGTTTGTGTGTGCTGCGCTTCGCACGCCAGCTTCAGTCACAGGCGACGGGCAGCATAACATTCGATGGTTGATTGATGAAACGAATAAAGATCCGAGACGGGGATATGGCCATGAAAAAGTATTAACCCAAATTACGATTGATGACTTCGCGAAAAAAATGCTTGATGATAAGGGGTACAACCTGGATACAATTCCGGCCAAAGACGAACAGGTGTTGTTAAAGCCAACGGCTAATCTCTCTACCGGGGGTACAAGCCGTGATGTGACTGACGAAGTGCATCCCGTGAATATTTTTCTTGCCGAAAGAATTGCAAAGATCATCGGACTTGATATTTGTGGCATTGATATAATGGCAAGTGATTTAAAAAAGCCGCTGACTGAAAGCGGTGGTGCGGTGCTGGAAGTTAACGCGGCACCGGGTTTTCGCATGCACGTGGCACCGTCTGAAGGCATCGCCCGTAATGCCGCAGAGCCTGTGGTAGAAATGCTTTATCCTAAAGGAGCAACCGGACGAATCCCGATCATCGCAGTAACTGGAACGAATGGGAAAACAACCACCTGCAGACTTACTGCACATATTTGTAAAGCGGCTGGTTACAAAGTAGGTTTCACAACTTCGGACGGAGTTTACATTCAAAATCAGTTGATGATGAAGGGCGATTGCACTGGTCCAAAAAGTGCTGAGTTTGTATTGAAAGATCCCACAGTTGATTTTGCTGTTTTGGAATGTGCGAGGGGAGGGATATTAAGATCCGGGCTTGCCTTTAGAAATTGCAACATTGCGATCGTGACAAATGTAACCGCCGATCACATTGGCCTTGGAGGTATCAATAACCTTGAACAGATGGCAAAAGTGAAACAGATTTTACCTGAAACTGTTTTTCGCGAAGGCTTTACAATACTCAATGCCGATGATGACCTGGTTTACAATATGAGAAAAGGACTGGAATGTAATGTTGCGTTGTTCAGCATGGATGAAAATAACGAACGCATAAAAAAGCACTGCAGTGAAGGAGGGATGGCAGCAGTTTATGAGAATGAATACGTTACTATTTTGAAAGGAACCTGGAAGATACGGGTTGAAAAAGTTTCAGAAATTCCTATCACATTTGGAGGGAAAGCGACACATAATGTAATGAATGTTTTGCCTTCGATTCTTGCCTGTTATCTTTTCAGAAATATTAAGGTGGAAGACATTCGGCAGGCTCTCCACACATTTATTCCTTCTGTTTCTCAAACACCCGGGCGTCTTAATCTTTTTCAATTTAAGAACTTCCAGTTTCTTGCAGACTTTGCTCACAACCCTGCCGGCTTAACCCTGCTTTGCGATTTTGTAAATCGATTGGAGAGTACGGTGAAAGTTGGAATCATTAGTGGTACCGGTGACAGGCGTGACGAGGATATCCGGGAAATAGGAAGAATTTCCGGAGAAAATTTTGACGAAATTATTATCCGGCAGGATAAACATTTGCGTGGCCGGACTCCGGAAGAGATAATTAACCTTTTGATAGAAGGAATCAACCAGGGAAAGAAAAAAGATATCCCGGTAAAAGTTTTGCCAAAAGAAAAAGAGGCGATACAATATGCGTACGACAATGTAAAGCCTGGTGCGATTGTTACGATTATGTGCGACGTAGTATCGGATGCACTGGATTACATAAAGGGGTTAAAAGAGCAAGAAGACAGCGCAACTGCGGCCACCATTGCTCCATAAAACGCAGCATTCACTTTTTGAAATTTTGATTCATAGCCTTACTTTTGCACTTCAATTGTCCCATAGTATAAAGGTAGTACGACAGATTTTGATTCTGTTTGTCGAGGTTCGAATCCTCGTGGGACAACTAAAACCATTTTCGGTAACATCTTATAAAGTTGCTCGGCATGCGCAGGCCCTTGGCAGCAGTACCACGGCGCTCATCATAACCAATATGATGAATTACGAAATCACATCCCATATCTTCCAGCCATTTTGCCTCCGCAACCATATCCCGCATCCAAGATTATCCCCATTACTTTTATTCCAAAATCGCGACCGGCATTGACTACGACTTAATCGTTTCTTCATGCGCCCTTGCCATAACTACAACGTGAGTAGCTCCGGCCTTCGCCATCATTTCCGCTTCAATATAACCCCATCCATAGTTTTAAGATCATTAACAATTGGAACTCCCGGGAAAAGCCCGCGTGTGTCACGAAAAATACGAAAGTTCTTTTCAATGCTTTATAAGAGATGAGGGAAGGCCCTTCATATACGCCTTGCGGGAGGAGTATATAAACTGCTTCATGGTGCTGTAATGAAAAGTTATGGTATTGAGCGATGAAGAAAAGGCATCATAAAGATGTCAGGTAAGTGTAAGAGAGCTGAACGAAAGTAAACCGTACGA
>JBDSGZ010000148.1:0-2849 GCA_039918735.1 Ginsengibacter sp. | reverse complement strand
GAACTGCAAAGTCAATGGCGATATTGGCACAATCTGAAAAGTCTGTTGGAACTAATATCTGTTTCATGGATTTACAATTTTTAGAATTAATTATTTTTAAAGAGCCTTACTTATTATGGGCGACAAATATCAGCGTATCCAGTTCTTTCATCAGAATGTCTGCCATACTTGTTTTAAACCACCTGGATATTTCACTTCTCCTGTAGGCGCCCAATACTACCAGCTCATTTCCTTTATGATGTTGCAAATGATCAAGTATCTGTTCTTCTGCATTTCCTTTTGTTACAATGTATTTAGCATTAGGAAAGTGCCGCTTGATAAATTCCCGCATCAGCTTGTTGTAAGGTAGATGTGATCCTTCCGCTTTCACTTTTACAGTAAATACATCCACCGGAATATCGGGAAGACTCTTAAAAAGATAACTAAACATTTTAATAGCAAAAACAGAAGCAGGGTTTCCATCATACAGCAAAGTAATTTTATCTATTGGCCTAAATTTATCGGGTACTATTAACACAGGGCATTGCACATCCGAAAGCAATTCCTTCAAAAAGCGTGTGGGTGGATTCTCTGCGAGCCGGTCGAAGGTTTCACTATCGTTTATAATAATTAAATCAGCGAATATGCTTTCCTGCTTCAATTCCTGTATAGCAATTCCTGTATTTCTGTGAAATGAATATTGAATGCCTGCCTGGTTACAAACTCTTTCGAATTCTTTTACTGTTTCGTCTCTTTTCTCCTGGTCTTTTGCATCGAGGTCTTTTAAAATTTGCTCCGCATTTTTATTGGAGGCAACGATTTTTGCAATGCTGTAGGATCTATAAATAACTTCGTCAAGGAAAACACCCACAAGGAATGCATCCGATTCTTTCGCTAACTGAATTGCATAATCCAATGTACTCCGCGAGAATTTAAGTCCGTCAAAAACAGCAAGAAATTTTTTCTTTTTTACAATTCTTTTTGTGAGGGAACGGGTTGCTACATCAGGGCTGAGTTCTTGCTTCGTATTATTCTTAGCTATTTCTTTCATGTTTGTTTTTAATTGAACCCACAAATATAGAATCAAAGCTTAGGCCAACATTAACTGATTCCAGGTATCGCCAGGAGTGGAATGGTAGAATGAAATGCCATCTTTTTCGTGACACTTCTACGAAACAGTTTCTCGAAAAACGATTTTGGATAAGTAACCATAACAATCACATCTACTTCGTTTCTATTGCTATACCTGTCTATCGTAATTTCAAAATCTTTCCCCTCCAGCAATTCTCCCTTAAATGGGATTCCTGGAAACGCTTCTTTCAGAAACTTCAGGTAATCATTTAACTGTTCTTCATTATAAATAAGTTCTGCATTTTCATCCCCATCAACGTCTTTGAAGACAACAACATGAACTGCCGAAGCAAAGAGTTTTGGAATTGTCATAACTTTTTTTAGTAACTCCTTATTCTTTTCAAATTGATTGGTGGCGAAGAGAATGTCAACAGGCTCTTGCACCTCGTAAGACACCGGGACAGTCAGGATTGGAATTTTTGTTTTTCCTATCGTTCCAGCAGCCACACTCCCTATGAAAAATTTTCTTAAACCACTTGATCCTTTTGTACCCATAACTATCAGGTCTATTTTTTCCTGCTCTGCATAGTCAAGAATTGAGTTAACAACGGCACCACCAGCGATATGCGGAACTATTGTGATTTGAGGATAGACATCTGCAATAGACCTCAGCGATAAGTTGAATTTTTCTGTTCTCTCTTTCACCACCACTTTACCGGATGAATCTTTCTGCATGTTCGCCATGTTGAGCGAGGGCTCTATCACGTGTAAGAGGTGAACAACGGCACCTGATTTCTTAGCAATTTCTGCAACATAGCCAACTGCTTTTAGTGCATTGTTTGAAAAATCTGTTGGAACTAAGATTCTATGCATTGTATTTTCAATTGGTTATTGCAATGTATCGATAAGAGTCTATCCTGACAATGATGCTTATCAAGTGCCTCGATGATTCGTGTCAAAGGATTGAGAACTTGATCTTAACAGAAAAGTGAGCAAAAAAAATATCTCTTTCTCTAAAATAGAAATGCTAAGTAGCCACACTGCACAAAGAGCAAATCCATTTATTTTTTATTCGCGTTATAAAACCAATAAAGGAATTTTTGCCTGGTAACTCATTGTCCGGGTATAAACTTTTCCAAACATTCGATCGAAGAGCGAATGTTTATGAGCCACCATGGCTAAAATATCGGTTGCATTCGTTTCGATAAATTTATTAATTCCTTCTTCTACCCTATTGTCACTGATGGTGTGGAATTCGTGTTGTTGTCTTGAAAACGCAAGGCTCGCCGTCATCTTGCCGATCGCTTCCTCTGGATTCAAAGAAGAATTTTTCTTTTGTACGTTTACTATATTAATATAGGAATTAAATTTTTCTGATATCTCATGCAACACAGCATATCGATCCAATTTGATATCTTCATCGAAGTCCGAGGCAAAAGTGATGTTGTCTATAGATTTAAAAGCTGCATCTTCAGGAATTACGAAGATTGGGAATGAATGCTTTTGGATAGCTGCGGTTGTAGTGCTTCCAAAAACGGAAATGCTTCTTCCTTTTCCTTTCATACCCATAACGACCAGGTCTGCACGGGTTTCATCTATCCATTTAGAAATAATACCCAATACAAATCCTTCTTCCACCGCCCCTTTAATTCCATTGTATGTTTCTGAAAGCTTTTCAACTTCTGTTTTCATCAATTGAACGTTGTCTTCCAAAATTTCTGCGTGAGTTATCATTACCGGTGCAAGAATAGAGTCATCAACTATCACGGGAAATGGCACAACGTTGATCAAGTTTACTG
>JBDSGZ010000147.1:0-2565 GCA_039918735.1 Ginsengibacter sp. | reverse complement strand
CGGAAGTTTGCGTCCACCATTTGCATTTCACGGCCGATGATTATGAAAAACTTGGCTATTTAATTAAATGCAATCCGGCAATTAAAGATCCTGCAAATAAAGCTGCATTGTGGCAGGGATTACTCGACGACCGGCTTGATGTAATTGCTACAGACCACGCTCCACATACATTAGCCGAAAAGCAGGGACCTTATGAACACGCACATTCCGGGTTGCCCCTCGTACAGCATTCACTGCAGTTAATGCTTGCTTACTTCCAGGAAGGAAAAATTACTCTTGAAAAAATTGCGGAGAAAATGAGTCATGCTGTTGCTGATTGTTTTAAAATTGAAAACAGGGGATACATCCGGGAAGGATATTTTGCCGACATAGTCATTGCTGATCTCAATGAAAAAAATACGGTGAGCGAAAATAATATTCTTTACAAATGCGGATGGAGCCCCATGGAGGGATATATCTTTCCTGCAACGATCGCCTACACTATTGTAAATGGTAATTGTGTGTATGCAGATGATAAAAATTATGGAAATGTTGCATGGAATGAATCTGTGAAAGGACAACGGCTTTTGTTTTCACGTTAAAAGGAAATCATGGAAACGGATAAGACAACATTGAATGATTTATCGGTGTTCGAGCGGGAAGAAGAATTTTCTATTTTCAACAAACTCAACCTAACCCGGACAGTAGGAGGAAGAGAACGGTTGAGAGATATTTTTATCACATCTCTTCCTGATATCACTTCTATTCAAAATGCACAGAGGACTCTGCAAATGCTCATCGGAAAGCAAGAGATCTGGCCATTGACCATCAGCAACGGGTCAGTATTGATGATTCACAAATTTTATGAAAGTATTATCGATAAAATTCCTGACAGGCCAACTGTTTCATCAGCATTCCTCTATAAAATTTTTCATGCTCCCGATTTTTCTTTGGTTAAATATTCAACAGGTCATGCCTTTGATTTTCTGAAAGGGATGCAAAAGATCCTGGAGAATTTCTTAACCACGGATGCGCCCAAAAATTTGGTGACTGTTTTAGAGAAAGTAAGATTGCGGATGGATAAAGTTCAGCTCAATCAAATTTTATCTAAAAAGAAATATATTGACTTGACAATAGTGGAAATGCTGAGTCTCGCAAACTTTATCAGGTATCACTACAAACAAAATTTACTTGAGATCATTGAACTCTACTTTCAACTGGATGCCTGGTATGGAATGGCAATGGCTGTGAAAGAATACGGGCTGGTATTTCCTGAATTTTTTGATTCGGATGAGCCGCAGTTAAAAGCCGAAGATTTGTACCACATACTTCTACCATCTCCTGTTGCCTACAATATCGAACTAAATCCAAAAAATAATTTTATATTCTTAACGGGTGCAAATATGGCTGGTAAAAGTACTTTCATCAAATCCGTTGGAGCTTCCGTTTTCCTGGCTCATCTCGGAATGGGTGTTCCGGCAAAATCAATGCGCCTTTCTTTATTTGATGGCCTGGTCAGCAACATTAATGTGGTCGATAATATCGCAAAAGGTGAAAGCTATTTCTACAACGAGGTGCAAAGAATAAAAAAAACAATTATCAAAATAAACGATAACAGAAAATGGTTGATACTTATTGACGAATTGTTTAAAGGGACTAACATACAAGACGCCATGAAATGTAGCACAGTGGTAATAGAAGGTCTCATAAAAATAAAGAGTTCGCTGTTTATTCTAACTACACACTTATACGAAATAGGGGAAGAATTAAAAGACTATCCAAACATTGATTTCAAATATTTTGAAACTGGAGTGATCAACGATCAACTCATATTCAATTATAATCTTAAGGATGGCATCAGCAACGACAGACTTGGTTACCTGATTTTGAAAAGAGAAAAGGTGATCGATTTGCTGGAGAAACTTTGATCTTCATTTATTCTGATTCATTTTACTGCCCTTCTATTCTTTTAATTAATATTTGATATTTACTCTAATTTCAACAAATGTTAGTTAAGACGTTTGGCAGCGCTGTTTATGGGGTAGAGGCCATTACTATTACCGTAGAAGTGAGCGTGAGCAGCGGAAGATTCACTTCTATTGTGGGCCTCGCTGACAACGCCGTAAAGGAAAGCCTGGAGCGAATGGAAAGCGCAATCAAAACCAATGGTTTTCATTTTCCCCGCACAAAAGTTGTTGTCAATTTAGCACCAGCCGATATTAAAAAAAGCGGTACCGCATTCGACCTGCCTATCGCAATGGGTACACTTGGTGCCAGCGAACAACTGGAAAACCCCGAAAAGCTCACCGAATATGTGATCATGGGCGAACTTAGTTTAGACGGCACTGTCAGGCCGATAAAAGGTGCATTGCCCATTGCCATCCAGGCAAGGAAAGAAAAATTTAAAGGTCTTATACTTCCAAAAGAAAATGCAAGAGAAGCGGCGATGGTTAACAACCTGAATGTTTATGGTGTTGGCCATATCAACGATGTCATCGATTTTTTCATTGATGAAAATTCGATCAAGCCAACGGTCGTCAACACAAGAGAGGAATTTGCTCATTCTCAGAGTGACTTTGAAATTGA
>JBDSGZ010000146.1:0-3435 GCA_039918735.1 Ginsengibacter sp. | reverse complement strand
AAAATAAAGTGTGGATCCGATGATAATTCCCAGGATCACCTGGCCGAATATTTTAAATCTTCCGGCGAGACCGTCAGCATCTGTTTTTTTATGAGCAACCCCTTTTTCTTTTGAAAGTTTCCTGGCTCTAATTTTTAAATAATCATCGATAAATCCTATGATGCCTAACCAAATTGTGCAAAGGAGCATTAGCCTGATATATACTTTATCAAGATCCGCGAGCAACAAGGTGGGAACCAGGATACCTAGCAGAATGATTATTCCTCCCATTGTGGGGGTTCCGGATTTCATCTTTTCACCTGCCAAACCAAGTTCTCTAACAGACTCGCCTATCTGCCTTTTTTTCAAATAATTTATGAGTCTCTTTCCATACACTGTGGTTATGAAAAGAGATAATAAAATAGCAACCAGCGCCCTGAACGTAATGAAATGGAACAGGCCACTGCCCGGAAATTTTATTCCATTTTCACTAAACCATTCAAAAAGTTGATAGAGCATTTTTTATCCTGATTTTTTTTATTTGTCCATTAACTCCAGCATTTGTCTCAAAACATTTTTATCATCAAAATCATATTTGACTCCATTTATTTCCTGATATTTTTCATGGCCTTTCCCTGCCACCAGTACAATATCCTTTGGTTGAGCCAGGTTTATAGCAGTCTTAATAGCCTCTTTCCTGTCAGCGATGGAGATATATTTCTTCCGGTGAATTATCGGAACTCCCTCCTCCATTTCTTTAATTATACTTGCCGGATCTTCACTGCGCGGGTTGTCTGAAGTGAAAATTATTTTGTCACTATATTCACATGCTACTTCTGCCATCAAGGGACGTTTGGCTTTATCGCGGTCACCGCCACAGCCAACCACAGTGATCACTTTTTCTTCACCACTCTTTAGATTTTTAATTGTTGCAAGCACATTCAATAGTGCATCAGGAGTATGGGCATAATCAACAATTCCAATAATTTTTTCACGCGGCGATTTAATGAAATCAAACCGGCCTTCTGCGCCTGTAAGACTGCTCAGCACCTGTAAAACTTGTTGCTTTTCCTCTCCCATACATACCGCAGCACCATATACCGCCAGTAAATTGTACGCGTTGAATGCACCGATTAAACGGAAGTGAACTTCAATCTCATCGATCAACAATAACAGGCCAAGCAAAGAGTTCTCTATAATTTTTCCTTTAAAGTCAGCCAGTGTTTTCAGGCTGTAGAAATATTTTTTCGCACGGGTATTTTGAAGCATCACTGTTCCTCGTTTATCATCAGCATTGCTGAGAGCAAAAGCCGAAGACGGAAGCGAATCGAAAAGCTGCTTTTTTACTTTTATATACTCATCAAAAGTCTTGTGATAATCCAGGTGGTCGTGCGTAATGTTACTGAAGATGCCGCCGGCAAAATGCAAACCCGCGACTCTGTGCTGATGCAAGGCGTGAGAACTTACTTCCATGAAAACAAAATGACATTCTTGCTCAACAAAACTTGCAATCAATTTATTAAGACTGATCGCGTCAGGAGTAGTATGGGTGGAAGGAATTATCGTTTCACCCACCTGGTTTTGTACGGTGCTTATCAATCCGCATTTATGGCCAAGTGCAGAGAATAGTTTAAATAATAATGTTGCAATGGTCGTCTTGCCATTTGTTCCTGTTACGCCAACAAGCGTTATTTTTTCTGATAAATTTCCGAAAAAATTATGGGCCATAACGCCGACTGCTATGCTGCTGTTCTCCACAACGAAATACTGGACATCGCCATTTATTACCGGCGGCAGGTATTCACAAATGATTGCTCTCGCTCCATTGGCAACCGCAGTCTGAATGAATTCATGACCGTCTGAAAGAGTTCCCTTAATTGCTATGAAGCAAGATCCCGAAGAAACTTTTCGTGAGTCTATCTGTAAGTCATTTATTTCAACAACGGGTGTTCCCGTCACTGAGCGAATATTTACTTTGTATAATATTTGTTGTAATAACACCATTAATTCAATTCAATTTTAATTGGCTGACCTTTCGAAAAGTTTTCATTTTGCGCCAGCGATTGCGTAATCACTTTCCCCCTACCCGATGCAATCACTTTTAATCCTAAATTCTCAAGCAGGTAAACAGCATCTTTCAAACCGAGGCCAATGACATCCGGAACTTTCCCTTTATCAGGAGCAGAAATTGACGCGGTGGTTAGTTCTGCATTTTTGCCTTTCAACTGCATGGTTTTCCATTTTCCTGAATCATCTGGATCTGTTGAATGATATTGAAAAATGCTGGTGATCTTATGGAGATCACTTTTTAAGCCATACATTATATAAGTACCCGTGTCAGTCCTGTTTTCTTTTTCAAACTGTGGCTGGGAGGAAAATTCAGAAGCATATAGTCTGTCGGCAACTTCCTTGAACACTGGCGCAGAAACTACGCCGCCGTATGCGAGCCGTGATTCGTTGCTATTCTGAATTACGACTGCAATACTATATTTTGGATTTACTGCCGGAAAATATCCAATGAAAGATGACTGGTAAATCTTGCTTCCTTTGTTATAACCGCGATTGTCCATTGCCGTAACAGCGGTCCCGGTTTTTCCGGCAAACTTATACGTTTCGTTCTTCAGCAAGTGAGCAGTGCCGTGTTGGTTTTCAACAACGGCGAGTAAGCAGTCTTTTAATTTCCCCAGAGTCTCATCACTGCATATTTTATCGACCAGCACGGTGGGGCCAAACGTTTTTACTTCCGCACCCATATTTGTTATTGAATTGACAAGATATGGCTTCATCATTTTTCCATTGTTAGCAACAGCATTGTAAAGCATTAGCATATGCAGCGGAGTCACGAGCTCTTCATAACCATGCGCCATAAACGGAATTGTAAACTTTGTCCAATACTTTCCAGCAGGATTTTTTATGAAGGGACGTGCGGCCCCAACAATATCAATTCCTGTAGATGTGTCGAGCCGCAACTTATGTAAGTGGTTATAAAATTTTGCCGGCTGATTATGATAATATTCATCAGCCATTTTTGCAAAGGCCACGTTTGATGATCGTGCAAAGGCTTCCTTTACGGTAAGTAATCCTGTCCCTAAATGGGAATCACGGATCCTTAGCCCATAGAAAGATTTCTGACCACCCTCACAATCAACGATGCTACTTGTATCAACATATTTGTCTTCCAACAGTGCCAAGAGGGTTGCCAATTTAAATATCGATCCTGGCTCTGTTCTTTTACCAAGACCGTAATTATAATCTTCGATATAATCGCCATCAGGGCGCTTTCCAAGATTCGCAATGGCTTTTATTTTACCAGTTTGAACCTCCATCACGATGCAGGAGCCATGCAGCGAATTATTTTCCCGCATCATTTTCATGAGGGCATTTTCTGCAACATCCTGGATATAAGTGTCAATGGTTGTTATCACATCCTTACCATTTTGGGGCTCTATTTCACCA
>JBDSGZ010000145.1:0-8938 GCA_039918735.1 Ginsengibacter sp. | reverse complement strand
CTCCGCCCTGGTATTTCTCTGTTTATCCATTAATAGCAATATCCCTTCTCCTTCTATTCCCCAATAATATTCAGCCCTGTTTTCGATCGCGTGGAAATGTCCCTTCGTCATGAAATATTCATCGCCTACCCTTCCGGGATATAAATGTGTGAGTCCGAAAAACAACCCTCCCTCAGTCCCGCTCTCAACGGGAAAAAAGGCATCGACTTCATACGCGTGCTGGTTACCATCCATTCTATTAAACGCGGTTTGATCCTCGAATACGCCATCAAGCTCAATTAATTTTTTTACAGTATGAACTACTGTTGATCCCGATAACTGACCATTGATGAAAGTAGATAATGCACTTTCGATAACTGTTTTCATGTTTACTTAAAATGTCATAATAAAATGCAGGAATATTATTTCGCTTCCAACCGACACCTATTTAAATATAATTTCCCTTATGCTCTTAACTGATTTATCGCCTTTCTTTTCCAAAACAGCCTGTACAGTATATAAGCCGGATACCTTTGGAACCTGGGAGACAATAGAAATTTCTTTTCTACCAAATGATGGTATCACTAATTGTATTGATTTGTCAATAATAATTTTCCCATCCTTTAATATTTGCAAATGAACTTCACCACTCCATCCGGGTTCCAGGTCATTGATGGCAATCACATTAAATTGGTGAGGTTTTCCAGTTTCAATTTCATTTCCCCATTCATCCAGCATAATGCCAACGGGAGAAAATGCGTCTGGCATGTACTTTACAAATTCACTCTCGTATTCAAGTTTTGCCGGATCTATAAAGTGATCACTCGTTTGGCCATTACTTCTTGAATACGCTAAAGCAGTAAAATGCAAAACCGCGGCTACATTTCTGTGACAACGCCAAAATTCTGTTTCCGCTGCAGTGTACATGGCATACAAGTGTCTTCGTTGAGCAGTCGTTGAATTGTCACCCAATAAATTTTTATATAGCTGCTCTGTCAATGTAGTGGGTGTGCCATCTCTGTTAAGCCACAGCCATCCGTACTCGTTAATGATTACCGGGAAAGATTCAAGATTCATGTCTTGATTCCCTTCTGGAATAAAACTTGACTTTGCAATATCTTTCAATTTAAAATCAGGATCATGAAAATGATAAGGATGTGATTCAAAAACATCATTAGACGCACGATGCGGAGAATAACTATTATCCCAGGGACGATTAGAAAGATCAAGATTTCTTACCTCCCAGACTGCTTTGCCGGTTTCATCAGTTCTGCCATTGTCACTAAGATTTTCGTTGCTGGCATCCCAAATTACTATAGAAGGATGGTTCCAACTTTCCTGCATCCATTCTGTATATTCTCTCACTAATTCGTCTGACTTTAATTCTTTCGGCCAAACATTCCAGCCGACCCCTCCAAACCATATTGGAAATTCATCCTGGATAAGGAATCCCTCTTCATCTGCAATCCGATACCATTCTTCGGGGGCAAGTCCTATGCAATAGCGAAGGCTATTCCAATGAAACTTTCTAAAACTCTTATGCAGGTTGCGAACCCAATTGGAATCCCATGGCAAATCTTTACACGCTTCATCTTCAAAAAAACGATATAAAGTAACATTGCTTCCTCGCATGAAATAAGGCTTACCGTTTAAGACTCCCTTTTTTGTAATAGGGTCAAAATGAAATTCTCTCATTCCAAAGCGCGTATCATATTCATCTGCCTCTGTGTTTACTTTTAGGTTATATAAGAAAGGATCCTCCGGAGACCAAAGGTGGCAATCCTTTATAGGAACAGTAACATAAATTACAGTGTCTTTTCCTGATGAAGGAAGTTTTATTTCTTTTTTCAATTCACCTGCTATCTTGCCCGATTTTACTTCTTTAATATAAAAAGTTAGTTCAGATATTTTAGCCACACCTGAATTCTGCAGATCAATTTGTAAACGTACCTGTTTGTTGAGAATATCAGGAACCGTTTGTACCCGAACAATATTAGGTGTACCTGACAGTATCAGTTTGACATCATCATAAATCCCAGGAATATAGCGTTCTTTCTCAAAATCAAAACCGCTTGGTATTGATAAGGGCACCGCATCTCTGGATGAGCCAACCCGTACGACAATTTCATTGGCACCTTCCTTAAGAGCATCTTTAACGTTGAAGAAACCGGGAGTAAAACAAGGGAGATGTTCTCCCAAATCCACCCCGTTTAGAAAGACCTTAGTTCCAAACATCGCTTTTGCAATTTTTAGAGTAGCTACCGGAGGAATTCCCCGTTTTACAATGAACGTACGACGATACCAAAAGGCCTCCCTTAAAGGGTCAGACTGAGACAAACTATTATTCCTGTCCTCCACTTTTGGCCCTACATTTTTAAATGCGGGAATTGACAATGATACAAGCCCCGGAACCTGAACCGTGTGATCAAAGCTTTTAGGAATGTCATCCTTTGTACCTTCAGCTATCTGCCACTTCCCGTTTAACGAAATGGTATTTCTCCTGGAAATGTACTGCCCATGGGCACACATACCGGCAGTCAATAAAATAACTACTGTTGCGACGAGTGTTTTCAAATTTCTAATTTTATATTGATAAAAATTATTCAATAAAATATCAATGCATCAATCCCATTTAATTACTATTGTTTCATTGGGCTCAATAGTCAATAAGTTTTGCCGGGAGTTCCATACAATCAAATGAGAAATTTAATTTCCAAATTTTGGAGGAAGTAATATGAATGTTTTTCGTAGTGCTGTTCCCGTTTACGACCACTTAAATGCAACCAATTCCTGGTTTCAAAGTAAGCATTTAGCAGTTTTCATAATAAGTATCTTCCTCCTATTATAGTTTCCCTGATTCGTAAATTTTATAATTTTATCGCAGCTTCCCCGGTAGTCACAATTCTTTTTTATGCTCTACATGAATTCGAATTTTGCTTGCTTTTATTTCGATGAGTTCCGTGAAAACATGGACATCCTTTTTCATAAATATCCTTTTTGAAAATTTGAGATATTATCGCCTGATGAGATGACACAAATTAAACATTTTTAATAAGGTACTCCGCGATAACCTGGTGAAACTTTCTTAATAAAATCGCATCAGGCTGCTCTCGATATTATCGCTAATAAAATTCTAACCTATTTCTAATTTCTACTTAACCCACTACTAATACGTCCATGGTAAATTGTATCTGTTCTTAATAAAAAGAATCCATAAAACAAATAAAATGAAAATCAAACAATCAATTGCAGTGTTCACAACATTTGCAATTGCATGCGGAGCATTGCTTTGCATGTCGGCTATTGGACAAACAAGTGCAAAGCTTACAGATCCTGAAATTGCTTCCGTAGCCGTAACCGCCAACCAAATTGACATCCAATATGCACAAATTGCAAAGAAAAAATCAAAGAATGCTGACGTTCTAAAGTTTGCGGAAACAATGGCAAAAGATCACCAGTCTGTAATTGACAAGGCAGTAGCATTGGTAACCAAACTCGGAGTAACTCCAAAAGACAATGCCACTACAAAATCGTTTCTTGCAGGCGCAACAAAAACAAAGGCTATGCTAAATGCTAAAAATGGCAACGCTTTTAATAAAGCCTATATTGATAATGAAGTAGCCTATCACAAAGCAGCAATCAACGAAGTTGAAAATGTATTGATTAAGGATGCATCCAACAGCGAGCTGAAAAGTTTACTGCAATCCGCATTGCCACTTTTCAAAACACACCTGGCACATGCCGAAATGGTTGCTAAAGAATTCAATAAATAATAAATAATGGCTAACACATATTCAATACTCAAAAACAGAGCTTATTTGTTGTGCTTTATCTTTCTTGTAGGCAGTTGTACTTCAACTCCGGAACAAAAGGTACAAAAAGAAGAAACGGCGGCGCATAAAGTTTACAATGTTGACATTAAGGAAATGAAATTTCAGCCCGCTGAACTTACGGTGCAAAAGGGAGATACAGTTATTTGGACAAATCATGACATTGTAACACATGACGTCACAGAAGAAAAAAACAAACTTTGGACCTCGGGGCCTCTTGCCCCAGGTCAATCCTGGAGTTTAGTGGTTGATAAAAGCGCCGATTATTATTGCAGCATTCACGTGGTGATGAAAGGGAAATTGATTGTGGAATAGTTATTGGACAAATCATTTGGAAAGCATTTTTAACTTTAGTCTAAGTACCAAGTAATTTTATAACGCATAACAATAAACGACAATGAAGAAGATAGCAATCAATGGATTCGGGAGAATAGGGAGGGCTGCATTGAAAGTAATTATAGACACCCGGGGATTGGAAATTGTGGCGGTAAATGATTTAATGAGCGTTGACAACGCAGCATATTTATTAAAGTATGATAGTGTATATGGCAAGTATCAAAAAGATGTAAATGTTCAAAATAATAATTTATACGTCGGGGGCAGGGAAATTAAATTTATTTCCGAAAAGGATCCTGCACAACTTCCCTGGAAAAAACTGGAAATTGATATTGTAATTGAAAGTACCGGTTTGTTCACAAACAGGGAAGACGCCGAAAAACACATTCATGCAGGTGCAAAGTATGTAGTGATATCCGCTCCGACAAAGAGTGCAGACACGCCAACGATAATACACGGTGTAAACAAAGCGGGAAAGACAACTATCTTTTCATGTGCAAGTTGCACCACCAATAACATCGGGCCGGTGATAGAAATTATAGACCGGAGGCTTGGCATAAAAAAAGCGATTTTAAATACAGTGCATGCCTATACTGCCTCTCAATCGCTTGTTGACGGAGCGTCGAAGAAGAGAATCAGGATGGGACGTGCCGCCGCCATAAATTTAGTTCCGGCTACAACGGGAGCCGCTAAAGCAACGATTAAAGCCCTCCCTAAGTTTGAGGGCAAATTTGATGGGATCGCAATTCGTACACCCGTAACGGCTGGCTCAATTTCAGATATTACGTTTGTGGCTTCAAGAAACACTTCTGTGGAAGAAATAAATAACATTCTCACAGAGGAAGCAAACTCTGATAGATATAAACAGGTATTATCTGTTTCAAATGAACCGTTGGTTTCTTCAGATATATTACAGAGCCCATTTGCTTCTATTGTAGACCTTGAAATGACGCGTGTGGTTGATGGAGACCTGGTTAAAGTTTTGGCCTGGTACGATAATGAATGGGGCTTTACCAATCAAATGATTCGTCAAATCCTGGAAATATAAAAGCCAAAAGCACTAAGCAGAACATAAAAAACAATTTCATCGCAAAACGCAAACGAATTGACCGTGAAGACTAAACTTAAAAGAGTGTATGAGCAACCTTCTGACGAGGATGGAACGCGTATTCTTGTGGATCGCCTCTGGCCGAGGGGATTGACAAAGGAAAAGGCAAAAGTCGATTTGTGGCTGAAGGATATCGCTCCCAGTACTGAACTCCGAAAATGGTTTGACCATGATCCAAAAAAATGGGAAGGTTTCATAAAAAAATATAAAAAGGAACTCCAGGAAAATAATGAACAGGTTAACACTTTAAGAAGACATATAAAAGATGAGACCGTTACATTGCTTTACGGAGCTAGAGATGAAGAACACAATGAAGCACTTGTTCTTAAGGATTACGTGGCAGGTAATTCTTAGACTTGCTGACCGGAACAATGATCGCCGGCAACGGTCATTCAATTTCTAATATCGGCTTAGGATTGTTTATGCTCCGTTTCTTATGAAAACTTATTAAAAATTAAATCGCGCAAAATGAAAAAAATACTAATTGCCCTTGACAACAATGTGGGTGCAAGAAAAATTGCAGCAACGGGTTATGAATTATCGCAGACTTTAAATGCACAAACATTCCTGCTTCATGTAACTTCCGATTCAACTTACTATTCTACTCTCAACTATTCCCCAATTTTTGGATATGATAGTTTCAGCAACTCAGACGTGATCCAGGAAAATACAGTTGAAGAATTGAAACGAATTGCGCAACTCTATTTGGATCATGCGAAATGGAACCTCGGTGATGAAAAAATTCAAACCATTCTAAAGGAAGGAGATTATGCGGAAGCAATTTTGCAAACAGCCGAAGAAATAAAGGCAGATATAATCGTGATGGGGACTCATGGTCGCAAAGGTTTAGATAAGGTGCTACTCGGAAGCGTTGCGGAAAAAGTGTTGCATTCCACAGAGATACCACTGTTTATTATTCCTGTAAAAGCTCAGGAGCAGAAAGAGTTATAGTGACAACGTAGGTAAATTTAAATGGCCGATAAGGAACTGCGTTGAGTTTAATTTGAATCAATCAATATTTAAAACATAAATTCTATGGAAGAATATCCAAATGAAGAGCACATTGTAAAAATTCTGGACACGGAATATGTTACACACAATGTAAGGCGATTCAAAGTAAGTAAACCCGATTCCTATAAATATAAAGCAGGGCAGGCTACTGATGTTGTCATCAATCTTCCGGAATGGAAAGAAGAACGAAGACCTTTTACTTTTACCAGCCTCAACGAATGGGATCATCTTGAGTTTACCATTAAGATTTATAGTGATCACAATGGTGTGACCAACAAGTTAGGAACATTGCATCCAGGTGATGAATTGATTTTACATGATATATTTGGCGCCATTCACTATAAAGGCGAGGGTACCTTTATTGCAGGCGGGGCCGGCATTACACCTTTCATCGCCATCTTCAGGCAACTGCAAAAAGATGGAAAGCTTGGTAACAATAAATTGATCTTTTCTAACCGTACTACAAAAGATATTATTCTGAACGATGAGTTTGAAAAAATGTTGGGTAAAAATTTCATCAATACACTTACCGACGAGAAAACAGAAAAATATGATAATAGAAGAATTGATGAAAGCTATCTCAAAGAAAAGATAAAAGATTTCTCTCAGTACTTTTACATCTGTGGTCCCGACCCTATGATAGAAGGTATTAAAGCAATTCTTTTAAACTTAGGCGTGGATGAAGACAAGATTGTAATTGAACAATTTTAGCGTTGAGTGATTGGCTTATCGTAGAAGGTAAAAAGCTTCGAAAACTTTAGTAGTTAAAATCTATAAAATTTACAACATGTCAAAAGATCCTTATAAAATAAAAAAATCATTAGAGACAAAAAATGGGGTCTTCAACTACTACAGTTTAACTGAACTCGAAAAGCAGGGACATAATATTAGTCACCTCCCTTTTTCGATCCGGATTTTATTAGAAAATGCATTGCGAAATTTTGATGATTTTGCTATTACAAAAGAAAACATAGAAACCATTCTTCATTGGAAGCCTGAGGGGTCTGATAAAGATATTCCTTTCAAGCCCGCCCGTGTATTAATGCAGGATTTCACAGGTGTTCCGGCTGTGGTTGATATTGCATCACTACGTGCTGAAATAGCGAGGAAAGGCAAAAACCCAGATGAAATAAATCCGTTAATACCTGTTGATCTTATCATTGACCACTCTGTGCAGGTTGATTATTTTGGAACAGAATATTCTTATGCCCGCAATATGGATGAAGAGTATAAACGGAATATAGAACGCTATCAATTTTTAAAATGGGCACAAAAATCATTTAATAATTTTAGCGTAGTTCCGCCGGGCATGGGCATTTGCCACCAGGTTAATTTGGAATATTTATCAAAAGGCGTAATAGAAAGAAACGGAGAAATTTTCCCGGATACATTGGTGGGAACTGATAGCCATACACCAATGGTAAATGGTATTGGTGTGGTAGCATGGGGCGTTGGTGGTATCGAAGCCGAAGCTGCTTTACTTGGTCAGCCAATTTATTTTATAATGCCTGAAGTAATTGGCTTAAAACTTACAGGTAAACTTCCATTGGGTTCAACCGCTACCGATCTCGTATTGACCATTGCAGATCTCTTGAGAAAGTATGGAGTAGTTGGAAAATTTGTTGAAGTTTTTGGGCCGGGTCTTGATAATCTTTCTGTACCCGACAGGGCTACTATTGGAAATATGTCTCCTGAATTTGGGTGTACCATCACTTATTTTCCCATTGACAACAAAACGCTGGAGTACATGCGTAAAAGCAATCGCAGCGGAGAGCAGATACAATTGGTAGAGGATTATTGTAAAGCAAATATGTTATGGAGAACAGGCAATGAAGAAATTAACTACACAGATATTGTAGAGTTAGATATCTCGTCAATAGAACCAACAGTAGCAGGACCAAAAAGACCACAGGATAAAATTCTATTAAAAGATTTCAAGCCAAAATTTATATCCCTGTTACATGAAAGTTATGGACGCAAGTATGTTGAACCAAAACAACTGAGCCGTTGGTTTGCTGAGGGCGGTAGCCAGCCTGTAGCACAACCTGTAAGTGAACAAACGCCCGAACCGGAAATTGAAGAATCGGTGGTAAATGGAATGAAAAATGTTTGGGTAACTGTCGGCGAGGAAAGTTTTATGTTGGCTGATGGTGCCGTTGCTATTGCAGCCATTACTTCGTGTACCAATACTTCAAATCCGTTTGTAATGATTGGTGCAGGATTGGTTGCAAGAAAAGCGAGAGAACATGGATTAAAAACAAAACATTGGGTAAAAACTTCTTTGGCTCCAGGTTCAAAAGTGGTTACTGATTATCTTGAAAAAGCAGACCTGCTAAATGATCTTGAAGCGATGCAATTTCATACAGTAGGCTATGGCTGCACTTCCTGCATCGGCAACTCCGGACCTTTGCCCACGTTTGTTGCAAAGGCAGTGGATGAACATGATTTGGTGGTAGCTTCTGTTCTTTCCGGTAACCGGAATTTTGAAGCAAGAATCCATCCGCAGGTAAGAATGAATTTTTTAATGTCACCGATGCTGGTAGTTGCGTATGCGATCGCAGGCAGAATTGATATTGATTTAATAAACGAACCCATCAGTTTTGATCCCAACCAACAACCTGTTTATCTAAAAGACATCTGGCCCAGTGATGATGAAAATAATGATGTGATGAGC
>JBDSGZ010000144.1:0-6443 GCA_039918735.1 Ginsengibacter sp. | reverse complement strand
TATCAAAAGCTTCAGCGTCTAATTCGTTGCTGGGATCGATGCATTGCTGCATCATTTTAATTCTCCCCGCATTAATATCAAAACCTATAACAGAAATTTTCTTTGCAAATTCCAGTGCTATTGGTAATCCTACATACCCCAGCCCGATTACGGCAAGTTTGTATTTTTTATCGAGTAATTCTCTATACATCTTATTTCTTCAGGGTCATCAATACTATTTCCGCATCTGTTCTTTCACTGGCGTAAAAATCCAAAAATATTACTTATTACTCCCGAACTCTTTGGGAAGTTTATACAGATCATCTTTTGGCAAAGATTTAAAATACTCATAGGTTATCTTCAGCCCTTCTGCCCTGTTTATTTTCGGCTCCCAATTTAGTAAATTCCGGGCCTTTGTAATATCGGGTTGTCTTTGCTTGGGATCGTCCTGTGGTAATGGGTGATAGGCAATTTTTTGACCTGTGCCTGTGAGCGCTATTATTTCTTCAGCAAAATCTTTGAGCGTGATCTGGTCCGGGTTTCCAACGTTTACCGGCATCGCGTAGTCGCTAAAAAGGAGCCTGTAAATTCCCTCCACAAGATCGGAGACATAGCAAAAGCTACGCGTTTGGCTTCCATCGCCGAAGACAGTTAAATCCTCTCCGCGAAGCGCCTGCCCAATAAATGCAGGTAAAGCGCGGCCGTCATTCAAACGCATGCGTGGGCCATAAGTATTGAAGATCCTTACGATCCTTGTTTCCAATCCGTGGAAAGTATGATAGGCAGTGGTAATTGCTTCCTGGAAACGCTTGGCTTCATCGTAAACACCACGAGGTCCAATTGGATTGACATTTCCCCAATAGTCTTCACTTTGCGGATGAACCAGGGGATCACCGTACACTTCACTCGTTGAGGCTACCAATATTCTCGCTTTTTTCGATAAAGCAAGTCCAAGGCAGTTATGAGTTCCCAACGATCCAACTTTTAAAGTCTGGATTGGAATTTTTAAATAATCGATTGGACTCGCAGGGGAAGCGAAGTGGAGAATATAATCCAGCTTTCCCGGTACATGAATAAATTTGGAAACATCACATTGATAGAATTCAAACTCTTTCAACTTAAACAGGTGCTCAATATTTTTGAGGTCTCCTGTAATCAGGTTATCCATGCCAATGACAGTGCATCCTTCTTTGATAAATCTATCACAAAGATGAGATCCCAAAAAGCCGGCTGCTCCTGTAATTAATACGCGCTTTCCAGTCAGGTCGATGGGCGTAAAACCCTTCGGTTTCGAGGTTGAAGAATTGTTTGTCATTGTATCATTTGTCAATTGCCTTGTAATGAAGTCGCTTACTTTGAAATCACATCTGCGATCTTTCCGTTTGATTTTGAGGATGCTTTTTTGTTTTTTAGCACGGGCCTTCTTCCTATGCTAATGTAGTCAAAGCCGCATTCCTCTATCGTGATAAGATCGAAAAGATTTCTTCCGTCAAATATTATATTGCCCTTTAGTAAAGATTTTATCTTATTGAAATCGGGAGTTCTGAATTCACTCCATTCAGTGGCGATCAGCAGGGCATCAGCACCTTCCAGCGCATCGTATTGATTTTCGCAATAAGATATTTTATCACCGATCAAACTTTTCACATTGGGCATCGCCTCAGGATCAAAAGCACAGATAGTGGCTCCAAGAGCGGTTAGTTCATCAATTAAAGTAAGAGCGGGAGCTTCCCTGATATCATCTGTATTGGGTTTAAATGCAAGTCCCCATAAAGCAATTTTCTTTCCGCTTAACTCATTATCAAAATACTCCTTCATCTTGGGTAAAAGATGGTGCTTTTGGATCTTGTTTACTTCCATCACTGCTTCCAATATTTTAAAATCATACTCATATTGTGAGGAAGATTTAGCCAATGCCTGCACATCTTTTGGAAAGCAACTTCCGCCGTATCCAATTCCTGGAAATAAAAACCTTCTTCCAATTCTATCATCGCTTCCAATACCGCGGCGTACCATATCAACATCTGCACCCATTCTTTCGCACAGTTGGCCAATCTCATTCATGAAGGAGATTTTTGTGGCGAGGAAAGAGTTTGCAGCGTACTTCGTAAGCTCAGCAGATTTTTCATCCATAAACAATATCGGGTTTCCCTGGCGGACAAAGGGTGCATAAAGCTCGCCCATTATTTTCTTCGCCCTCTCAGAAGAAGTGCCGATTACTACTCTGTCCGGTTTCATAAAGTCATCCACCGCTACGCCTTCACGAAGAAATTCGGGATTGCTCACCACATCAAAAGCATTTTCGATACCATCATTTCCCACTTGTGCAGCGCTTTTTAATATGGCCTCTCTCACCTTATCCGCAGTTCCTACGGGGACGGTACTTTTATTAATAATTACTTTGTAATCGTCACTTCTCAGCAGCTTTCCCATATCATTTGCCACTTGCAATACATATTTGAGATCTGCTGCGCCATCGCCATCGGGCGGAGTTGGTAAAGCGAGGAAGATTATTTTTGCATCCTTAATGGCGTCTTTCAAAGAAGTTGTAAAATGAAGACGTTCTTCTTTTTCATTTCTTAAAAATATCTTCTCAAGTCCCGGCTCATAAATCGTGATTTTACCTGAAGATAGTTTTTTGACTTTCTTCTCATCAATATCTACACAGATCACATGGTTTCCGGTTTCTGAAAAGCAAGTTCCGGTTACCAGGCCTACATAGCCTGTGCCGACTACTGCGATGTTCATAGTTGTATGTTTTTAATGGTTATTACTTGTGTACGTATTCCAAAACACTGGATGAAATATATTTCAGTTGTTCTTCATCCATCTCTGTGTGGATGGGAAGCGATATAACTCTTTCAGTAAGCCAATCCGTTTTCTCAAGATTGTAAGTTGACCCGCCAAACGCATCAAACATTTTTTGCCTGTGGGCTGGCACGGGGTAATAGATCATTGAGGCAATATCCCTGGATGATAAATGACTAACAAGTCCATCCCGGAAATTTCTTGGATTGTCTATATTTTCCAGGACTAATGTGTATTGATGAAATACATGTTTACAGTATGACGCCCGGTAAGGAGTCGTTATTTTGTCAACTCCGGCGAAAACACGATCGTAAAAATCAGCCACTTTTATCCTTGCTTTTATATAGTCATCCAATAACGGCAGTTTTACGTTTAATATTGCAGCCTGGATCGCATCTAATCTTGAGTTACAACCCACCAGATCATGGTAGTATCTTGTTTTCTGTCCATGATTGGCGATCATCTTTATTCTCTCTGCCAGCGCCGCATCATCCGTGAAAATAGCACCGCCGTCCCCAAAGCAGCCAAGATTTTTACTTGGGAAAAATGAGGTGCAACCTATGTTACCAATGCTTCCTGTCTTTTTCACTGTGCCATCGGTAAAATGGTAGTCAGCGCCGATAGCCTGCGCATTGTCTTCGATCACCGCAAGGTTATGTTCTTTGGCGATTGCCATTATTTCCTCCATTTCCACTGAATGTCCATAAAGATGAACGGGCACAATCGCTTTCGTTTTGGGAGTGATCGCTTTGCGCACTGCATCAGGATCAATACAGAAAGTTTTTGGATTTACTTCCACGAAGATGGGCGTAAGCCGGAGTAACGCAATCACTTCCGTAGTAGCGACATAGGTAAACGAAGGAGTGATGACCTCATCGCCTGGCTGAAGACCCAATGCCATCATTGAAATTTGCAACGCATCTGTTCCGTTGGCACATGGAATAACATGATTCACGCCAAGATAAGAAGCAAGCGCCGTAGAAAACCCGCTGACTACAGGACCACCGATAAAAACCGAACTGTCAATAACTCCGGAAATAGCAGCATCAACCTCGCTCTTAATCGCCTGGTATTGCTGCTTTAGATCCACCATTTGAATGGCTTTCATACGCATTTTTTAAAAGGTTGCAAAGATAGTAAATTGAAAAATGAATTGAAAACTCCAAAATGATGAAGAGTGAGTCGGCTTAACATGGTAGTTTTGTCGATAAAAAATATTCATTGATTTTTTTATATCATTTATTTCTCGACGTTTATTCCGGTGGAATTCGCCTTGCCTCACTTTGGAATAAGAAAGCAAGATCGTGGGTCAGTGGAAGAACAAATTACTTTGACAATTTAAAGTCCTCATATTCAGCTAAACCTGGAAAAAGAATCTGGATGCATTGCGCAAGCCTCGGCGAATTTGAACAGGGCAGGCCGGTATTAACAAAAATTAAAGACTTTTATCCCGAAGCCACGGTAATTATTACTTTTTTTTCACCTTCCGGCTATGACATCGTGAAGGACAATCCTGAGTTTGATCATGTTTATTATTTACCCATCGATTCTCCCGGGAATGCGAGAAAACTAGTTGATATTTTAAATCCGGATCTGGTTCTGTGGATAAAATATGAATACTGGCACTATTACCTCCGCGAGCTGAAAAACAGAAAGATCCCCGTGCTTCTTATCTCCGGCGTATTCCTAAAGAATCAGCCATTCTTTAAATGGTACGGGAAATTTTGGAGAAAAATGCTCGAAGGCTTCTCCCATTTTTTTGTTCAGAACGAAGCTTCCAAACAACAGTTATTACAACTGGTGCCGGGCGAAAAAATAACGGTTGCAGGGGATACAAGGTGCGACAGGGTCATCAACATTTCCCGGAATTTTGTTGACGTTCCCGGTATTCCTGAGTTCTGTGGCAGTAGTACAGTGGTTGTCGCTGGAAGCACCTGGGAAGATGATGAAGCTGAATGGATTCATTTTGTGAAACAGCATCCGGACATAAAATTCATCGTTGCGCCGCATGAGGTGAATGCAGAAAATATCGCAGAAGTAAATAAGGGTTTTGCAGGCTCAATAACATATTCGGAGCTGATGCGAAATGCCTCTTCTAAACCGCCGGTTTCAATACCCACGGCTACCAGCAATACTTCTCATTGCCTGATAATTGACAGTATAGGAATGTTATCAAGGCTATATAAATATGCAATGATCACCTATGTGGGCGGAGGCTTTGGCTATAACGGACTTCACAACATTCTTGAGGCCGCTGTGTATGGTAAACCAGTAATTTTTGGACCGGAATATGAAAAGAATTTTGAGGCTGTGGAGTTGATTGCTTCTTCCGGAGCGATCAGCATCGAAAGTGCTCTTGAATTGGAGGATGTTGTAAACAAGTTACTAACGCAACCGGAAGAGATCGTATCGAGAGGGGCAGCGGCAGCCAAATATGTTTACAATAACGCTGGTGCATCAGATAAAATTATGAGCTACATCAATGGTAATATTTTCGGCGGTAGCAATCGTGGTAAAGTTTGATAACGCAGTCTCAGGCGAATCTCCTTTTGATTAACTGGTCAAATTGCTTTACTACCGGATGACTGTCGTGCCAGCCGATTTTGATTTTTAATTCTCTTTTGATCCAGTATTCTGCTTCGGCATAGATGGAAAAATTTTGGATCGTCTTTATGCTGCGCTCATACATGGCTTCATCGCCGCGAAATAATTCATTTACAAAAACATACCTGTCATTTACTCCGATCGCTTTTCTTAAATCTTTAATTGGAGTTTCTGTAAGCTTTTCTGATAATTCGATTTTAACTTCTTTCAATCTGTCATTCAGCGACTCCGGATACTCAAAAGGAATTTCGGTCGGAGGGGTTGACTTTCTTTGCAATGGAGTTTGATGCGCAAGAGTTGGCAAATCTTCTATCGGATCATACTGGAAGTCGGGTCGTGCATGAGCAGTCAGGGAATTCACAACTTCAGCTTTTCTTTTAATCTGCTCTAATTCTTCCTCTATTTCCTTCTCATCCACCTGGAGTACTTCTATCACCTTTGTTTCGTTATTGTCCTCACCATCAGCGTCTTTTTGCTCTTCAAGAATATTAACCACACACGGCAATACAACCGCCACTGTTTCATAATTTTTTTCAGGAGTCGTCGCTTTCCTGGTGATTAATTCGGCCACGAGCATCCTCGCCGTGGTAAGCAATGCAGGAGCACTTGCCTTATCATCAACTTGTTTTTGTAATTTCTTAATGAGTGTTGTCACTCTTTCCATTTCACAATCAAATATTGGTTACTATCCGAAAAATGTTTGCGGCGAATTGTTATAAATCATTAACGTTGCAATAATGGCTAAGTTACAAATTGAAAAGTAAAATGAAATACAAAAAATGTTCATAGAACCCAATTATAAAGGTGAACGCAGAGGATGGATCGAAGTTATTTGCGGAAGCATGTTCAGCGGAAAAACAGAAGAACTCATCAGGAGACTCAACAGGGTTAGAATCGCGAATTTGAGAGCAGAAATTTTTAAGCCTTCGGTTGATGTGCGTTATGATGAACTGAAGATCGTGAGTCACGATGAGAATAAAATTCATTCAACACCGGTCGATAGTTCTCAAGCCATTTTACGCCTGGCTGAGAATGTTGACGTTGTTGGAATA
>JBDSGZ010000143.1:0-4622 GCA_039918735.1 Ginsengibacter sp. | reverse complement strand
GAATCATTTACAGGAATATTTTGGGTTCAAGAGTTTTAAAGACTCCCAGGAAGCAATTATAACCAACGTTCTTGATGGTAAAGATACTTTTGTGATAATGCCTACCGGCGGTGGTAAGAGCTTGTGTTACCAATTACCGGCGTTGATAAGCGAGGGTTGTGCTATTGTTGTTTCTCCCCTGATTGCCTTGATGAAGAACCAGGTGGATTTGATTCGCGGATTTAGTAGTACCGATCATATTGCCCATTTCCTTAACAGCACTTTAAACAAGGGTCAACAGAAATTAGTAAAGGAAGACCTGATGTCGGGCAAAACAAAAATGCTATATGTTGCCCCCGAAACACTCACGAAAGACGAAAATGTTGATTTTTTTAAAGAATTGAAAATTTCATTTTTTGCTGTGGATGAGGCTCACTGCATAAGTGAATGGGGACATGATTTCAGACCGGAATACCGGAGGCTTCGGGAGTTGATGGATGAAATAAGTAAGGATGTCCCTGTAATAGCATTGACTGCTACAGCAACACCAAAAGTTCAGAGTGACATAGTTAACAATCTCGGATTGCGCAACCCGGAAATTTTTATTTCTTCGTTTAATCGGCCAAATCTTTATTACGAGGTGCAGCCTAAATTGCGAAAAGAGCAGGCGGTGAAAAGTATTGTCAAATTCATATCCCAAAACAAAGGCAAAAGCGGCATCATTTACACCCTGAATCGCAAGACAACGGAAGAGCTCGCCGGAATGCTTATGGCAAACGGCATTAAGGCGGTTGCATATCATGCCGGATTAGATTCTAAATTAAGAGCAAGAAGACAAGATGAGTTTTTAGGAGAGGCTGTGCAGGTTATAGTTGCAACTATAGCTTTTGGGATGGGAATAGACAAACCGGATGTTCGATTCGTGATTCATTATAACATTCCAAAATCTATCGAGAATTATTACCAGGAAACGGGCCGGGCCGGCCGCGATGGACTCGAAGGGCAATGTATTTTATATTATTCGTATAAAGACATTGCCAAACTTGAGCATTTAATGCGGGATAAATCTTTAAGTGAAAGAGAAATAGGGGGCCAATTGATTAATGAAACCGTTGCCTATTCCGAAAGCGGCGCTTGCAGAAGAAAAATCTTGTTGAATTATTTTGGGGAAGAATATAATATAGAAAATTGTGGGGGTAAATGTGATAATTGCAAACATCCCAAAGACTTGATTGAGGCAAAATCCGAGACAATTATTGCCCTGAATGCGATTCGTGCCTTAGATGAAAGATTCCCGATCGTCTATATGATTTCAGTGATTGTGGGTAAACCCAATCCTCAAATCAAAATGTACCGGCATGATGAAGAACCAGTATTTGGTACGGGAAAAGGTAAGGATGAGCATTTTTGGAATTCACTTTTGCGACAGATGCTCCTGGAAAATTTGATCCAAAAGGATATTGTTGATTATGGAGTTTTGAAGACGACAAACAAAGGGCAGGCTTTCATGAAAAAGCCAACATCCTTTAAAATGGCTCTTAATACGATATTCGAAGATACAGATGACGATGACGATCAGCAGGAAAGCGGAGAAGTTGTTACTGCTGACGATCAGCTTTTTCAAATGCTGAAAGATGTTCGGCAGGCAGAGGCGAAGAAAAGAAATCTTCCTCCATTTGTTTTGTTTTTGGAAAGTAGCTTGATGGATATGGCAACGTTATACCCCACGGATTTAAAGGAATTGCAGAAGTGCCAGGGTGTAAGTGTTGGCAAAGCGATGAAGTTCGGAAAACCTTTTGTGGACCTGATCTCAAAATATGTTGAAGAGAACGGCATTGAAAAGCCTGATGATTTTGTTATGAAAAGTGTGGTGAATAAGAACAATAATAAAGTGTTTATTATTCAAAATGTAGATAAAAAAATGCCTCTCGAAACGATCGCCCGACATAAAACATTAAAACTAGAAGAGCTTCTTGAGGAGATGGAAACCATTGTTGCGAGTGGAACAAAGCTAAATTTAGATTACGCGATTGAAGATCTGGTAGAAGAATACGAGCGTGAAGAAATTATAGAATACTTTAAGGGTTGCCAGACGTCCAGCCTTGACATTGCCCAAGCCGAGCTTTCCGAGGGAAATTACACATTTGAGCAATTAAAGATAATGCGGATCAAGTTCCTTTGTGAGTATGGAAATTAAGTGACCAGTTTTTTGGAATCACGGTCTACAGAAATCAAATTTTTATTCTAATTGAATAATTATATTTTTGCCGTCCAACGGTGCGGTAGCTCAGTCGGTAGAGCAAAGGACTGAAAATCCTTGTGTCGGCGGTTCGATCCCGCCCCACACCACAAAGTTTCAGTGAGAGGTTTTTTGTAGTGGTTCTAAGAAAGACCATTTGTATTTCTCACATGAAGCCGACTTTCCAGTAGAAGCGCTTTAGCCTTTAATTTTTGATCACACATTGAAACATGTTGGGTACATGGAGCACCAGGTGAGCATCTCAAGAGAACATTCTTCCTCAAGATCGCGCAGATCGAAACGGTCAAGAAGTAGGAAGAAAAGCGTTTATGCACAACTTCTTAGAAAATTAAAAAGAGATCCACTTAAAATTCTTGGTGTTTTTTTTGGCGCTTTACTACTGATTTATATAACTGTCCAATTTATTCTTTACGCTCAGCAAGGTAAAGAGAAGAAAAGCGAAATCCACCAGGTTAAGACGGAATAAGTTAGTCTAAAACTAATCTGAAGTTTAGCCATTTAGAGTTCATCTTCCCATATATACCATGAGTATCTGAACATCACTAGGATTCACTCCGCTAATTCTACTAGCCTGACCAAGAGTCGCAGGCTTGATCTTGATAAATTTCTGCCTGGCTTCGTTCGAAAGAGAAGCGATTTTCTCGTAATTAAAATTCATAGGTATTAGTTGGCTTTCCAAAGTTCGCATTCGTTCAACCAGATCCTGTTCTTTCTTAATATACACCTCGTATTTAAGTTCTATTTCTGCCTGTTCTAGCGCTTCAACAGAAAAGGTTTTTGTCGATTCGTTTATAAAAGGGATTGCTTGTATCAACTCTGAAAGATTTACTTCCGGTCGCAAAAGCAGCTGAGAGAGTTTGGTTGGTCGGTTCAATCCAGAGGGAGATCTCGAGCTAAGATAGGAATTTGCAAGGTCTTGTTCAATTGTCATATTATTAAAAAAACTAATAATATCTATTACCTCTTTCTTTTTCTTTTTAACTCTATCCATTCTATCTAATGAAGCAAGACCAATATTAAAGCTCTTTTCTGTCAGCCTAAAATCCGCATTATCCTGGCGTAGAAGAGTCCTGAACTCTGCCCTGCTTGTAAACATTCTGTATGGTTCATCAGTTCCTTTATTGATAAGATCATCAATAAGGACACCTATATACGCTTCATTTCTTTTTAGTATAAATTCATCTTGGCCTGTTGTAGCGAGATGTGCGTTAATCCCTGCCATTATTCCCTGGCACGCGGCCTCTTCGTATCCTGTTGTCCCGTTTATTTGCCCCGCGAAATATAGGTGCTGAATTAACTTGGTTTCAAGAGTTTGCTTCAATTGAGTTGGAGGAAAGAAATCGTACTCAATTGCATAACCTGGGCGAAAAACTTTCGAATTTTCCAAACCGGGAATTTTCCTCAATGCCTTAACTTGAACTTCTTCGGAAAGCGAGGATGAAAATCCGTTTAGATAGATTTCAACCGTATTTCTTCCTTCGGGCTCCACAAAGAGTTGGTGTCTTTCCCTCTCGGAAAAGCGGTTTATTTTATCTTCGATACTTGGACAGTAGCGTGGCCCCGTTCCCTGTATTCTTCCTTGAAACATAGGACTTTCGTGAAAACCTGTCTTTAGAATTTCATGAACTTCGGGATTAGTATACGTCACCCAACAGCTAAGTTGGTCGCGCGGTTTGATCGAATCCATGAAAGAAAACCCAACGATCTTCGAATCGCCCTTTTGCTCTTCCATTTTTGAGTAGTCCAGTGAACGGCCATCTATCCTGGGAGGTGTTCCTGTCTTTAGACGATTGCTCTCAAAACCCCAAGACATTAATTGTTGAGTTAAGCCGGTTGAGGAAGACTCCGCCATCCTTCCACCACTTGCCTGTTTTTCCCCAATGTGAATTATGCCGTTCAAGAAAGTCCCAGTGGTGAGGATTACCGCATTTGCATAGATCTCTTTTCCCCTGGAGGTGACAACCCCGGAAATTTTATTGTCCTTCTTTAATAGCTGTACGACTGAGTCTTGATAAAAGTCCAGGTTTTTAAGACCTTCAAGCTTTTCTCTCCATTTAACAGAAAACTCCTGCCTGTCGCTCTGCGCTCTAGGGCTCCACATAGCAGGACCTTTGCTTTTATTAAGCATCCTAAATTGGATCATACTTTCGTCGGTCACTATCCCCGAATAGCCGCCAAGTGCATCTATTTCCCTGATTATTTGCCCCTTTGCAATTCCACCCATTGCCGGATTACAGCTCATTTGAGCCATATTTTGCATGTTCATGGTTATCAGTAGTACGCTGCTACCTAAGTTGGCAGCCGCGGCTGCGGCTTCGCAACCGGCATGGCCTGCGCCCACCGCTACTACATCATATTTTATAGACATTGGGCAAAAATAATA
>JBDSGZ010000142.1:0-3471 GCA_039918735.1 Ginsengibacter sp. | reverse complement strand
GGCACTTTCAATTTCTTACCGAGCTTGCAAGCCGCGCTGCAAAGGTCTTCACGTGGTTCATAATTAACGAGGTCAGTACCGCGGGACTTATTTACTTTAATTTTTATTGGAAACAAGTGGCAGCTTATTGGCTTCCTGAATGCAACCTTACCTTCATTAAAGGCTTTTTCAATTCCGCATTTTACAATTCCTTTTTCATCAATGATGCCATATGCACACATCCCTGAATCAATCGTTGGCGTCACCCAGCCAAATTCCTGGTCGTACTCGTACAACCCCTTTTTTTTAATAGCGTCTTTTGATTCCTTTGAGAGGTAAGGCATAACGGCTTCAACGGAATCTCTGAGCTCCTTTAACTCATTATTTTCGAGAGGAGCTCCGGCATCACCATCTACGCAACATCCACCCTTACATTTAACCAGGTCGCAAACAAACTGTTCTTCAATAACCTGGTCACTTATCAAGATATCGTCAATGATAATCATGTGGCAAAGATAAACTGCGACGATGAGTTAAATGTGTGAAATGCTTTCAGCTTTATATAATTATTACAGTTAGTTGACAAGATTTCACTTCCATTTAAGCGTGTTAATCAGGTGAAGCATATCTTCTTTTAAAAATGCATTTATCGGTCGAAGGGAATCTTCGTTTGGCGTTGCATCGAAGTATAATGCGCCCCTTAAAAAATTATGGACACTGTTGGTTAGGAAAAATTGGTTTGCGGTAGCTACGCTTCCTGCGACATGAAAAAATATGCCTGAAATATCGTTAGGAGTGTACAGCAGACTATCCTCGATTGAGTATGCTTTGATGTCGTTTTTATAGGTGAGATTATAGGAGTCGTTAACCATATTTTGAAGAGAGTTCAGGCCAATGGAGTCTTTATAGCCGGACGGTGTTTTAACCTTGTATACCGAGGTGCCCCCGATCTCTTTATAGCTTATAAAAATTTTTCCGTTGAAAGTGGGGAATACAATATTGATCCAATATGGATTTTGAGCGGCTATGTCGAAGTAGGTGCTGTCTCTTGCAATCTTTGCATAGTCGGGATACTCAAATGAATACGGGAAATCGGGATTATTAAATTGCACATATTCCTTTTTTGGAAAATCGATTTTAAAATACCCGGCTTTCTTTGAAGTGTACGGAGAATTACAGCTCCATAAAAGGCTGATAAATAATATTAAAAATAAAAACTCTATCGTTGGGAAATTCCTTGCTTTATGCACCTTTCTGTTTTAAAATAACTTTTACTTTCTCGATACGATTTTTATTGATTGCCAAAGGCACGAAGGTAAAATCTCCGGAAATGACTGCTGCATTTTCAGCGGGGAATTCCCTGGCAATTTCAAGGACTAAACCAGCAAGAGAGTCGCTGTCTCCTCTTAGTTGATCAAACGTATCAAGGGGTAGCTTTAAAAATTTACAAACATCGCTGATCATAGTTTTGCCTTCGAAGATATAAGTATAATCATCAAGCTTTTTATTTACACTCTGTTCATCGTCAAACTCGTCCTGGATGTCTCCGATAATTTCTTCCATGACATCTTCCAGTGTAACAATTCCTGAAGTTCCGCCAAATTCATCCACCACAACGGCAAGATGGATTCTTTTTTCACGGAAATCCTGCAGGAGATCTTCAATCAATTTCTTTTCATGCACATAAAAAACGGGGCGCATTAATGGATGCCAATCGTAGTCAACCTGCAGAAGATGCGGTAAAAGGTCTTTGGTATGAAGTATTCCCAAAATTTCATCGAGATTGCCCTTATACACTGGAAATCTTGAGTAATGCATCTCTTCCACTTTTCGTTTCACATCAGCAAACGAAGCATTAAACTCAATTCCGTGAACGTCCAGGCGGGTTCTCATTGTTTGCTTCACTGTTGTATTTCCAAATTTTCTAATTCCTTTTAAAATTTGTTTTTCTTCACTGGATGCTTCATTTTCCGGAAGTAGATCTATGGCATAGTCGAGTTGGACATCATCTCTCCGGGAAGACTTTGGATTAAAGACGCCCTCGATATTGTCGCTGAGATTTACAAACCTTGCACTTAGTTTGAAGAAGAGACGATTGAAAATATCAATGACGAAAGAGGCTGTCGAAGCAAACCAAATTTTATGATGTGTGGCCCACACTTTAGGAAGGACTTCCCCAAACATCAGAATAAAAAAGACAACAAGCACCACCTTTATAATAAACTCGAATGGGCTATGCAATTCAAGATTCGTAACCCATTCATCTAACAGGCTATTTGAGATGAGTATAATGGCAATATTGACAAAGGTGTTTGTGATCCGCATAGAAGCCAGTAGCGTCTTCGGAGTTTCAAGCAATTTTACAATTCTCCTGAAAGACGGCTGTTGTCTTGTTTTCAGCATGTTGATGTCTTTCAGTGTGAGTGAGAAAAAAGCAATTTCCGAACCGGACACTAAGAAAGAAATCAGGAATAGAATGATTACTGTAAATAGAAGAATGGTTGTTGCCCCAGGAGTGATAGCAATAAAAGTGAGCAATTGCTTTGAAGAAAATATTCCCGAATGATAATCCAAGACAAATATTTTTAGTTAAGAATTTCAGTGTTGGCAAATGCTCCGTGGGCCAAAGGTGCTATTTAAAAAGGTAATATTTCAGAGCCCTGGTCAATAGAGGAATCCTCAGTGGTTTCCATAGGCTCGCTTAGTTGTTCATTTACATGGTGCGGATTGTCAGCACGCTTATCGAGCATAATAAGATTGTCTGCGATTATTTCCGTAAGTGCTTTTTTGTTATGGTCTTTATCTTCCCAGTAACGTGTTTTTATTCTGCCTTCAATGTAAACGAGGCTGCCCTTATAAAGATATTTTTGGGAAAGCTCTGCGAGCCCACGCCATAAAACGATGTTGTGCCATTCAGTTTGAGAGACTAATTTGCCAGACCTGTCCTTATATGTTTCGGTTGTGGCCAGCGGAAATTTCGCTAATGGAATATTACCCTCGAAGTATTGTATTTCTGGATCTTTGCCGAGATTACCAACGAGTGTCACTTTGTTTACACCTCTCATAATAGTCTTTTCTAGGATTAATCAATCTCGATATACCAAATTTAAAGATACATTTTAATCTTCCAAATATGAACTGATAAATTTAGAGAAAGGTAAACGCTTCAGCCCCTTTTTTGTAACCAATTTAAATTCCTTTCCGGGATCAAGAGGCTCATTTACTTTAATCCCGATGAAGTTTCCTACGATTGTTTGGTGGGTTAATTCCTGGGTAAAAGTTTCAGAGAAGGACTTTATTTCAAATTCAGTATTCGCGAAGATGGTTCTAAAATCCTCCAGCTTTGTCAGTTCGCATTCATGCATTGTGCCGCTGCTTTCTATTAATAAAAACTCATAAAGTCCATGCCAGATGTCTTTCCCGGTTCGCTTCCTGGTATAAATCTTATTGTCATATTCAACCACCAGGTAAGAGAAGAAACGTTTTCTTTTT
>JBDSGZ010000141.1:0-5153 GCA_039918735.1 Ginsengibacter sp. | reverse complement strand
ATCCTTACTTACAAATTTACACACCTCCCGGACGGAAGAGTATTGCCATTGAGAATTTAAGTGGAGCACCTAATGCATTCAACAATGGCATGGGAATGATCGTTCTCGAACCCGGCGAATCCGCGCTTTTTACGAATGCCTATAAGATCGCAATACTGGAGTGATCGAATTTTTGTCGTACTATTTCAATTTGAAAAATATTACTGGTATTTAAACCTTGATGTAAATTTTTTTCTTATCCATCCACCACACGATCAGCCAATAGAAACCAATCAAACATAGCGCATAGAACAGGGAACCATTATTAAGATTGCCGGGAGAAATCGGCTTACATATATGTTCATAAAACCAACCAAAAGGAGATAGATAAACAGGTTGCCCCAAATCATTGGTACCGGAAGGGATTCTTATAAGCCCAAGAAGACGGGGCAAAAAACCGCTCAGTACGAAAATGAATAAAGGATTTTTTCCGAAAACATCAAAGAATTTACTCAGCCGGCCTCTCTTGTTTTTTATTTCAATGAGGTAGATCATTACAGCGATAATGACCATGGCAAGACCGGTAGTAAATACTGTATAGGAGCTGGTCCATATTTTTTTATTAATTGGGAAAACCATGTCCCAGGCATATCCTGCCATAAGAAAAACGAATCCTGCAACAAACAAACCATTCAACATCTCCGGCGTTTTTCCTTTCTTAATGATGTAGTCACCACATAAGTATCCAAATATTACCTGGACGATGGAGCCAAACAAACTCATGAAGCCTTCGGGATCAAATACAACAGGATGACCGTTCCGAATTTCTCCATGGTACATATGTGCTTCTCCTAAGATCGCTTTATCTACATCGGTTCCGAACCATCCGCTCAAGCTGAAAGGGTCTGCGGGATTCAATGCAACGCATAAGAACCAATAGCCGAGAAGAATAACTCCGGCTGCAACAAAGGCACCTTTGATTTTCAGAAAATAAATAATGATAGATGCAAAGAAGTAAGCCAGCGAAATGCGTTGTAAAACACCCAGAATCCGCACTCCGGCCAGTTCTCCATTTGAGTTTGTATAACTCCAGGGTTTAAAAACCAAATGGGCTCCTTCCCATTTTACAAAAGGCATCCAATTTAAGAAGAGGCCAATAATAAAAATTAGCAGCGTTCTTTTGATAACCTTTTTAAAAAAAGCGCTGTTACCTGCTATCTCCAGTCGCGGCATTACAAACGCCAACGCATTGCCTACAGCAAAAAGAAAAAATGGAAAAACAAGATCGGTTGGAGTTACTCCATGCCACAGCGAATGATCCAATGGTGGATAGATATTGTCCCAACTCCCGGGATTGTTCACTAGTATCATCAGGCAAACGGTGGCACCACGAAAAACATCAAGTGAATAAAAACGTTCCTTCATCGTTTTGGCTTTCTTAAAAACGAATTTACATAAATGTTTTACGATCTTCTATCCCGGCAAGATTGCGAGGTAAAAAGAAGAGAAGGTTTTCACTGTACAAAAAAAGCAGCCTTGCGGCTGCTCTGTTTTAGTTTTCATATCCGAATTTGATATCTTGAGCAATTTGCAAAGATGAGACAAGAGTGCTGATAAAGTACATCAATATTATTTATCTTTATATAGATACAAACTATCAATGAATATTCACCATTTAAAATACATCATTGCGGTTGACACCCACAGGCATTTTGGAAAAGCTGCAGAAGATTGTTGTGTCACGCAACCTACGCTTAGCATGATGATTCAAAAACTTGAGTCAGAACTTGACGTGAAGATATTCGACAGGACCAAGCAACCTGTAGTCCCTACCCAGGCAGGAGAAGCGATCATAAAGCAGGCTAAAGTGATTTTAGAAGAAGCGATGCGGATGAAGATTCTCGTACAAGAAATGAAAGGACAAATAAAGGGAGAAATTAAAATCGGCATCATACCAACTGTGGCCCCCTATCTTCTGCCCCTTTTCCTAAATTCCTTTCTGAAGAAATATCCCCTGCTCAAGGTTAAGATTGCAGAACTCACCACACAACAAATCATTGACAAACTTAAACACCACCAGTTGGATGCGGGCATTCTTGCCACTCCACTGAACAACGAATCGCTCAACGAACATCCGCTGTACTATGAAGAATTTGTGGTGTATGCTTCGCCCGATGAAAAGCTCATGAAGAAAAAGTTTTTGTTGCAAGATGATATCGATACAAATCATTTGTGGTTGCTCGAGGAAGGGCATTGTCTTCGCTCACAAGTTCTAAACCTTTGTGGCCTCAGGAAGAAGGATCTTGAGAAAAGCAATCTTGAGTACGAAGCCGGAAGCATCCAGACGCTCAAAAAAATGGTGGACATGAATAATGGTATCACGATCCTCCCTGAACTGGCTTTGAAGGAATTATCGGCAAAGGATATGAAAAACGTCAGGCATTTTAAACCACAGGTGCCGGTACGAGAAATTAGTCTCGTCACTTATCGCCATTTCGTAAAGAAGAGAATTGTTGATGCGCTGAAGCAGGAGATATGCAATTCGGTACCCACAGAAATGCTCTCTTTCAAGAGAAAATCTTTAACTCCTTTGGACTATTGATCGCACAAAATGTTTGAGAGAAAAATGATTCAGTTTTCCTATAAAGATTCAGTTGATAGAAATGGAAGCGATGAAATTTAACCCGGCATGCGGGTGATGTATTTTTCCATCTGCTTTACCTGGTCTACGATTTGAGGAGTGGTAGGTTTGCAGGCTTTCACCTTTCTAAAATATTCTTTAGCGGCACGAAACTCCCGTTTGTTAATCATAATAGATGACAGTTGAAGATAAGCCGCAGCTTCGTTTTCCTTATCCGGAAGTCCGGACCGGATTGCCTGGCGGATATAATTTTCAGCTTCCCGAATATTGCCCTTTTGCATCGCCAACATTCCTAATTGGAGTTTATTAGCACCTTCTGCTTCCTTCATCGGCATTCCCAGGCTTAAGCTTTTTTTCATGTGCGCTTCAGCACTTTCGTAATCCTGGTTTACCATTGCAAGGTTTCCCTTCAATGTAAAATAGACCGAACGAACCGGTTTTATAAGTAACGCAGGAAACCAAATGGAATCGAGAACTTTCTGAGCACCTTGCATATCGCCTGATTCCATATACCCTTGTATTAATCTCATGGGGCCAAAAAGAAAGTGACCTGCAATTAGCACAACAGCGATTAAATACAGGATAAACGACGGCCAGAAGCTTGTTTCAATATTCACCACAATAGCCAGCAGTAGGAAGAAAACTCCCAGCAATAGCCGGTATTTAATTATAACATTCAGGAACTTCATTCTCTTTCAATTTCAAAATAAAAACCCATTGTTTAATCGGAAAACAAGCGTTGTTTAAGGGTAAAATTAAATCATTACTATTACAAAAATTTCTTTTGTTGTCATGGAACGTGGCGCGGTGTACATCTAATTTTCAGAGACAATTTTAGCTAATTTCATCATTGCAAATCAAAGTCAAAACTTAATGAAACGTATATTTCTATTCTGCGCCTGCTGCATTATATGTGTTAGTCTGTCTGCTCAAACTTCACATCCACCCATTACAAAAAAGCAATCGAAGGTTTTCAATGAGCATGGCAATAAGCGCACCGATGATTATTACTGGTTAAATAATCCCGAAGATTCAAATGTGATCAATCATTTAAAGCAAGAGAATGCATACGTCACTGCTTACATGAAGCACACCGAATCTTTGCAAAAGAAATTGTATAATGAAATTGTATCCCGTATTCCGGGAAAGGATGAATCGCTTCCTGTGCAAAGGAATGGCTATTGGTATTTTGTGCGTTTTGATGAAGGGAATCAATATCCTTTTTATACACGCAGAAAAGGAACGACAACAGCCCGCGAAGAGATGGTTTTGAATATTCCGGAGTTAGCTAAGCATCACCAAATCTACCTGGTTCGCGGTTACTCTGTTTGTTCTGATAATAATCTTCTGGCTTACGGGATTGACACCTCAGGAGACCGCCGCTCCATTTTGTACATCAAAAATCTGTCGGAAGGAAGTTTGTATAAAGATGTTATCGATAATACTTCAGGAAACTTTGTTTGGGCAAATGATAATAAGACAGTCTATTATGTGTTGAACGATCATACCGTTCGTCCGTTTAAAGTAATGAGACATACGCTTGGAAACAGCATTGATACCGACGAAGAGATCTATACAGAAAACGACAGCACCTACAGCATTGAGTTGGCAAAGTCAAAAAATGACAAATACATTTTCATTCATTCGATAAGTACTAACACTTCAGAAGATCGCTTTCTTGATCCGGGCGATGCAAACGCAAAACCCATTCTTATTCAACCACGCACCGACAACGTTGAATACTCAACAACTTATTATGAAGGATATGTGTTTCATATTTATACTAATAAAGATGCAACCAATTTCAGGTTGGTAACTGCCCCTGTTGACAGTCCATCCATGGAAAACTGGAAGGATGTGATTCCTGCCAATGACAATGTTTTTTTAGAGAATACGGAAGTGCTGAAGAATTATTACCTCGCCCAGACGAAAGAAAATGGACTACCGCAAATAAAAATATTTGACCGAAAAAGTAATCAATGGAAGAAGGTTAATTTCGGGGAAGAGGATTATGTTGCCGAAATGTATATGGCGACGGATAACTATTATTCGGACAGCATCCGATACTTTTTTACCTCTCTCAAAACGCCAGGAAGTACCTACTTCTACAATCTAAAAACCGGTCAAAGAAAATTGCTGAAGCGCGAAAAGGTTGGCAATTATAATCCTGCCCTTTACACAACCAAAAGGGTTTGGTCCACTTCAACTGATAGCACAAAAGTGCCCGTGTCTATTGTGTACCGGACTGATAAATTCAAGAAGGATGGAAACAATCCGCTGCTGTTGTATGCTTATGGTTCATACGGATACAGCATGGACCCCAGTTTTTATTCTGCGGTTGTTAGTTTGCTTGACCGTGGCATTTCTTATGCCATTGCCCATATTCGTGGAGGACAGGAAATGGGACGGAACTGGTTCGAACAGGGAAGATTGCTCCATAAGAAAAATACATTTACAGACTTCGTCGACGTAGCACAATTTCTTATAAAAGAAAAATATACTTCGGCGAATAAATTATTTGCAAATGGAGGAA
>JBDSGZ010000140.1:0-8914 GCA_039918735.1 Ginsengibacter sp. | reverse complement strand
TAAGCAGGTATTTTAAAAGCAGGCATCATCTTCTTAAAAGGGTTGCTATCTTAGGCTACAACGACACGGCGAAGAAATTGGCAAGATATTTTGAAGAAGACGGTATCAGCACAGAATTAGTGGGTTTCATTGAAGACAAGAAAAATTTGCATGAGTTATCGCATTATCCCATTCTTTCTGAAATAAGCGGGGCTGTGCATGTTTCAAAAGAGAACAATATCGATGAAATTTTTTCCACCATCACGCCTGATCAGAACAACGAAATCTATGACCTGATGTATGCTGCAGAAAAAGAATTTATCAGATTTAGAATTGTCCCGAACTTATCAAAATTTATCAATCACAGTATACACGTTGATTATTTCAGAGATTTACCGATTTTATCACTCAGAAGCGAACCTTTGGATGATGTAGGTAACAGGCTGAAAAAGCGAGCTCTTGACGTTGTAGTCAGCTCTTTAGTTATAGTTTTTATTTTATCGTGGATGATTCCGTTGCTAGGCTTATTAATATTTCTGGAATCGAGAGGTCCGATCTTTTTTACTCAGAAAAGGACCGGTAAGAACAATTTGCCTTTCAATTGTATAAAGTTTCGAAGTATGCAATCAAACAGCGAATCTGATTTGAAACAAGCAACAAAAGGCGATGCAAGAGTAACAAAAATTGGGAAATTTATTCGCAAAACCAGCCTGGACGAATTTCCGCAATTCCTTAACGTTTTTACGGGGGAAATGAGTGTCGTAGGTCCGCGCCCTCATATGATCAAACACACTGATGATTATTCAAAAACGGTCGATCAATATATGGTGAGGCAATTCCTTAAACCAGGCATAACGGGATGGGCTCAAATAAACGGTTTTAGAGGAGAAATCACGTCCGCAGAACAAATTGAAAATAGGGTAAATAAAGATCTGTGGTACTTGGAAAATTGGACCCTTTGGCTTGATATTCAAATAATGTTCCTTACAGTTTATCAGTTAGTAAAAGGAGACGACAAGGCCTTTTGATATAGGCTCTCCCTGCCATATTTCATTACTACAAGTGGTTGCAGATTTAAAACCTTGGAGCCAGTCTATTTTTATTGGGCAACATTTATTGCCTGCTGTGAATTCATTAGAATAACTTTTGCAGTGTTGCTTTCCGCTCTTTTTATATCATCCAGAAGCCTTTCGATCACAGATGAATCGTTAATCTGGGCAATTTTGCAAGCTCGGTAGAAATCGGTATGCATACCATAGTTCTCTAGTATTGGCGGCACACCATTCAGTTCAGGATAAGTAGAAAATTTTTTTACGAAGTACAATGGCGACCCATTGACGAATCTTAAGTAAGCGCTGTAGAAAGTATCCATATTTCAGAGTTTATGTTAAAGACTTTACAACTATTTTAGTAATTATGGTGCCAGTTTTTAACCGCTTTCCCCTCTAAACCTTGCAATGGTTAAGTGGAGTAATCTACTGTCTAACTACTAGAATAGGATAATGAGCCGAAGCCCGGTTAGTCTTTCTGAATGTTGAGGATGTTGGAATTTGCCAGATGATGTATTAATACACATCGTTCAACAAGAATCTTCAAATTGTCCCTAAGACGGACAATAGTAGATTGAATTATAAAAGCAATGGAAATCTGGAATTCAAAGGAGGGAATGAGGAAGAGTACGTTGTAAGTTGGAGTAAAAATAAACATAAAAAACTAAAGAAGCAAGCGATACGCAGTTGGTAAATTTCCACACCCAAAAAGTCTCAATCTACGCGACTATTGAAACGCCACCCTTCTTTCTCCCGTCACAGAGGTCTGTCGCATCTCATTATTTGGGAGTAACGACGATCTCGAAATGAAGAAAGATACTCCGACTCGAGGTTTATTAAATTTCACTTAACCCTGTTTTCTAATTTATATTTGCGTAACAATTAAAATATTTCAGAAAGTTTTTTATTTATAATTAAACTCTTTCCCATTTCCACCTTAACACAATTACATTTATCTGTGTTATTTTTTATTAGAATAAAGTAAACCTAAGCTTCAAAAGCAAGGAAACTATAATTTTGTGTAAAAAAAAAACGTTTGCATTGATTAAAAAGACATCACACTTTTCTTTCGCACAATAAAATCAAATTATGGGTAGAAATATTTTAATAACGTTCATCATTTCTTTAATTATTTTAATTTGTTTCTCGTGCACAACGTCTAATAAAACCGCTTACTTCAACAACATTCCGGATACGACCTATGCAAATTCTGTAGACAGACCGTCAACCATCATTCAAAATAACGATATACTGAGCATCACAGTCACGAGTTTAAGTCCGGAAGCCTCCTCAATATTTAATCTTACCAATAATTCCGGAGCCACCAGCTCAAACAACAAAAATCAATCAGACGGTTACCTCGTTGGAGATGACGGTGATATACAATTGCCTATCATTGGACAGTTTAAAGCAACCGGCTTAACGAAACAGAAGTTGCAAGAAAAAATTACCAATACGCTGTTAGAAAAAAAACTACTGATCGACCCCATAGTTGATGTACGTTTTCTTAATTACGAAGTTACTGTACTTGGTGAAGTTCAGCACCCGAGTGTTATAACGGTACCCAATGAAAAAATTTCACTGGTGAAAGCACTGGGGCTTGCCGGAGATCTTACTATTTATGGCAGAAGAGACAACATCTTATTGATCAGGGAAGAGAATGGCGCAAAAAAAACCCGCCATATAAATATTAATTCCAGCGACTTCATCACGTCACCATATTATTATTTGAAACCAAATGATGTTCTATATGTAGAGCCCAATAAGGCAAAAGCTGCATCGGCCAGCCTTTCAAGACAATTACTCCCATCCGTACTGAGTGGCTTGTCGCTGATAGTTCTTATTTTAACAAGAATAAGATATTAGATTTCAAAACAAGAATAATAATGAACCCGCAAATACCCGAAAACAAATTTATTCAAAACAAGCAGGAAAACACTCTAAGTCAACTGGTAGTTAAATACATTCCCTATTGGCCCATGTTCGTTATTTTTCTGATCGTTTTCTTTCTTATTGGCTTTCTATATATAAGATACAGCACTCCTATATATGAAGCAGACGCATCTCTTATCGTAAAAGATTCCAAGAAGGGATATGAAGACCCAAAGGCATTGGAGTCGCTGGACGTATTGGATTCTAAAAAGCTTATTGAGAATGAAATCGAGGTAATTCAATCGAGGTCTGTAATGATGGATGTGGTGAAGTCACTCGATTTGTATGCCACAATTTATCAACAAGGAAAAGTGAGGGCCGCACTTGCCTATCAATCATCTCCTATAAAGATAAGGGCATTGTACCCTGATTCGTTAACAAAAGTTGAATTTGTCAATATCAATTACGATAGTGCAAAGGCCCAGGTAAAATTGGGTAATGACGACAATGTAGCCTACAAATTAAACGAATGGGTGACAACTCCTTATGGAACGCTTCAATTCGTTCAAAACAAAAACTATATTCCTTCGGATCAACCGAAAATGTTTTATTTCAACCTCTCAAGTCCGAGAAGTGTTGCTACTTCCTTACTAAGCAATCTGAGTGCCAGTGCATCAGGCAAATTGTCCACCATCATAGATTTAAGCTATCTGGATGAAGTCCCGAAACGAGCAGAGGATATTTTGAATGGCGTCGTAAATGCTTATAATAAAAGCTCATTAAACGAAAAGAGTATTCTCGCTAAGAACACACTCGATTTTGTAGAAGATCGTCTGGCAATAGTGACACATGAGCTTGATTCAATTGAAAGACAAATACAACAATATAAATCCGGAGCGAAAGCAACGAATTTATCATCGCAGGGTGAACTCTTTCTGCAGAATGTCAGCGATAATGATCAGAAGTTAAGTGAGGTCAATAACCAGATTTCCGTTCTGAATGAAGTTGAAAAATTTGCTTCCTCCAATGCAGGTAACGGTGGAATCGTTCCATCAACGGTTGGTGTAAATGATCCGGTGCTTACCCAGTTAGTTAACAAGCTTTACACGGCGGAATTAGAGTACGAAAAACAAAAGCAGACTGTCGGCGAAAATAATCCGATCCTGCGTTCAATATCTGAACAAATTGACAAGATCAAGCCAGACATAGTTTCCAACATTAAAAGTCAACGAAGGAGTCTCGAGGCTACTAAAAATAGTTTGTATTCGACAAACGGATCTTATAATTCAGTTTTACAGACAATCCCTGCCAAGGAACGTCAACTTGTGGAAATAAGCCGTGCTCAATCTATTAAGAGTAACATCTATTCATTCCTTCTGCAAAAGAGAGAAGAAAGTGAGCTTTCCTATGCTGCGGCTGTTTCAGACAGTAGAGTTGTTGACAGGGCACAGGCATCAAATATCCCAGTCAGTCCCAAAAACTCCGTTGTGTATTTAGTGTGTTTCTTTCTTGCCTTTGCAGTTCCAGTAGGTTATATCACAGCAAGAGACGCATTCAATGGGAAAATTTTGTATCGGTCCGAAATCGAGAATAATACTACATTGCCTATTCTCGGAGAAGTGAACTATGCAAAATCAAAATCTCCAATTGTAATTGAAGCAGGAAAGCGAACCTTCACCGCAGAAGAATTTAGAAAACTAAGAGTTGCTTTAGGCTTTCTTGGCATAGGGGAAAATGCGAAGAAAATTTTAATTACTTCAAGTATTTCGGGCGAGGGGAAAAGTTTCGTAGCTGCAAACCTTGCAATAAGTCTGGCTCTGACAGGAAAAAAAGTTGTTTTAGTGGACCTTGATATGAACAACCCTGCATTAAACGAAATTTTAAACCTGGATCAGGTTCCTGGGATAAGCGATTACCTTACAGATACAAAAGAGCCTCAGGAAATGATAACGCAAGTAAAGGCTCATGAAAACTTGTTTTTTATTCCCGCAGGAACGTTGCCTGACAATCCATCGGAGCTTCTTTCTAATGGTAAAATAAAACGCATTCTTCATTACCTCGAAAGCACTTTTGATTTCGTTGTCATCGACAGCGCACCAGTCGCGCTGGTTACTGATGCTTATTTATTATCAGAGTATTGTGATGCAACCCTATACATCGTTCGGCATAAATACACTCCAAAAATGTTGGTAAAAAGAATTGATGAAAATAATAAAATCAATCCTTTAGTCAATCCTGCAATCATATTTAATGGAATAAGATCTCGCGGATTTTCAAAAACTAACTATGGGTATGGCTATGGGTATGTGTATGAAACGAAGAAAAGACCTAAAAACAAGAAGAAGAAAAGGCCAGTGATTTAGATTTGATCTATTTTAATTGATTGCTTCACGTTTACCTGACTCAATGCTTTTGTAAATAGCTTCAATCACCTTGATGTCTTTTAATCTTTCTTCTCCGGATACCCGGCTTACTTTATTTTCAATTATACACTGGGCAAAATCATCCATCTGAATGGCCTGATGGTTGACATTGAAATCGAATTTCATTGGTCCATTACCTAATCACGCCTGCCATACCATCAAAAAATTACAGCCCTAACTGAAACACATATCCCAACTTTAAATTGATCGTGAAATAGGAGTCTTTTTTAGATGGGTTTCCTCTTTGCTCATTTATGGATGTGGTAAGGGTAGGATCAATCTCATACTTCCGGTTGTTGAGCAGTAGGGCGTTTGAGAGAGTAGTGCCGGTAAAATAATTTGAAAATATTTCTTTGTCAATATAATTAGTACTTACATCATCAAGATAATCAGTAAATAAAATACGGGAAACACCTTCAATACTTAAATTAAAGTTTTGGGAAATATTCATTTTTACACCCAGACCCAGTGGAATATTAAATTGAGTAAGTTTATATGGCTTTCTGTCCGGGTACTCTGGAAAACCTTCCCCCTCTGTACTCAGGGGCTGAAGATCTATCCATTTTCCAGCTAGCTTTGCCGTCGGATTAAATGAAAAAATTCCAATTCCTCCTACAAAGTAGGGGGAAATTCGTGGAATTTTTTCGCCAACGTGATACCTTTTAAAAAATAAAGGATGAATTTCTGCAAGAAGCGTAACCTCATCTATCGAACTTTTGAAACTCAGATTCCGCTGGTACCGGTAAGGACTTTCGTTCTTAATTTTGGCAAGAACATTATCACTCGCTTTCACTGCGCCAAAAGTGCCTTCAAATCTTACAGCAATAAAGCTCCTGTAGCTGGCCGACAAATAAATGGATCCAGCAAATTCACTGTTACCTGGATTAATATCAGAGAAAAAATTATGTCCGTTCCCTTTCTTTCCCCCCAAGTCGGTAAAGCAATTCATGGCAGCAAAAGAAAGTCCGAGCTCGTAAGAATAATCATCGCTAAAGTAGGGATCATTTGCGGATGAGAGTTGAGCAGAAGCATGCTGAGGTACTATCCAAAGTAGAACAAAAACAGCAAAAGAAATTGTTGCTCTTTTTAGAAAATTTCCTGGAATTATTTCAAACATTGAAAAGGCGTAGGGCTGGATCACACTTGAGAATAAAAAGTTAAGCAATCACTATCATTTTATTCACGCACTTTTCTGATAAGGAGAAATGCCTGAATTCAAAAATAGAACAAAATAAGCCAATTATAAGGCACTTTATGAAATGGGGCCGATGAAATAAAGAAAGAAGAAAACAAGAATTTCTGCAAATCACAAAAAAATCCCACTTGTCAAATCGGGGAAAACCATTTGATTAGAGTCTTTCAGGATTAGCAACTTATTCATACAATATTTGACCTTATTCTGAGTTATCATGTAAGTCTAACGAGATCCCACTCGGCGGTGATTTCCAATTTTCGTTCATATGAAAAAAATTTTCTTTCCCGGGATTCCAAACTCCAGAAATAAGATAGCTTACTCATTTGTATTCTCGTTCCTTGTCCTTTTTTTATGGATTCTTTCTAAGCTTTGGCAAAATCATTTTTCCGGAGAAGACAATACCGAAATTGCGCTGACCATTGCCATCTTTTCCTTCCTCATTATTTCGGCACTTTTATATCTTCTTAAAATAAATCATACCAGGCTTCGCAACAGTGCTAAAGACGACTTAGTAGCGAATGAGTTGAAATACCGAAATCTCATCGAAAATGCCGGAGTGGTGATGTACACCACGTCCTTGCAAGGAAATGTTACCTTCTCAAGTACTAAAGCTGTGCAACTCACCGGATATACTCTTGAAGAACTGATTGGGATGCATTTTTCCGATTTTGTAGATTTAGATTGGTTGGAAGAAGTAACGGAAAAATATATAAGACAAATCGAAAATAATATAGGCGAAACGTTGATTGAATTCTGTATCCGGACTAAATACGGAGACCTGAAATGGGTAGAACAATCTGCCGTTTTAATATTCAAAGAAAATGTACCTATCGGTTTTCAATGTATCATAAAAGACATTTCGGAAAGACGGGAAATGGAACAAATCCTCAGGAAATATGAGGAGCAGCTGGTCCAAAATCAACAGCGTCTTCAATCAATTCTGGACAATACGATCACCATCATCGACATCAAAGATTTGGATGGTAAATATCTGCTCACAAACAAACAGTTCAATGAAGTTTTCCAGGTTAGCACCGAAGAGGTTATTGGGAAAACCGCTTTTGAATTCACCGGGCCTAAGCTGGCAGCTCGTTTTACACAGACGGATGATGAAGTGATTAAAACCTGCAAACCAAAAAAAGTTGAAGAAATCATCCCATTGGAAGATGGTGATCACAACTTCCTGTTCGTAAAATTTCCATTGCTCAATGCGCAGAATGAAATCTATGGAATTGGCGGCATAGGCACTGACATCACCGAACGCGTCAGATATCAGGAACAACTAATCCAGGCTAAAAAAGTCGCGGAAGAAGCAAAGAAATCGCAGGAACAGTTTCTGGCAAATATGAGTCACGAAATACGGACTCCTATGAACGGCATCCAGGGAATGACTGACCTGTTGCTGGATACAAAATTAAATGACGAACAAACCGAGTTTGCAAAAACCATCAAGCGCTCGTCTGATAATTTATTAGTGATTATTAACGACATACTGGATTTTTCAAAAATACAGGCCGGAAAGTTAACCATTGAAAAAATTGATTTCAGCTTTAGTGAAATCATGGAAAATATACTTTCGATTTTTAGAAACAAGTTGACTCAAAAGGGTCTAACCCTCAAAGTAAAAATTGACGACTACGTTCCTGCTACTTTGAATGGCGACCCTTACAGGCTTAACCAAATTCTTGTAAACCTGATTGGCAATGCAATTAAGTTTACAGACCGGGGTGGTCTTTCTATCGACGTGGGTGTGGAAAGTGAAACCTCTGACGAAGTATTCCTGAAATTTCTAATTACGGATACAGGTATTGGAATTGAACAGGATAAAATCAACGCGATATTCGAAAGCTTTACGCAGGCAACCACAGACACGTCCCGCAAGTATGGCGGCACTGGGTTGGGACTCGCCATCACCAGGCAATTATTGGAGTTACAAAACGGAAAAATTTCGGTATCTAGTGAAATCGATAAAGGAACTCAATTCCAATTTTCAATTCCTTACGGCTATAGCAATAAGGCGAACGACCCGTTGTTTTTACCAGGCAAAACTGTAAAGGACTACTCCTCTTTACTGCGTGATAAAAAGTTTTTAGTTGCGGAAGATAACGAGGTGAACCAAAAAGTTATTTGCCACGTGTTGCAAAAAGCAGGAGGAACTGTGGACGTAGCCAACAATGGATTAGAAGCAGTATCTCTTTTGAAGGAAAATGCCGATTACTGTTTGATCATAATGGATTTGCAGATGCCTGAAATGGACGGATACGCTGCGACGAAGTACATAAGAAATGTAATGAAACTTACGATTCCAATTGTAGCTATGACCGCCTCGGCTTTAAAGGGAGAAAAATCAAAATGCATCGCTATTGGGATGAACGATTATCTTTCCAAGCCCTTCA